>JAEYRR010000249.1 GCA_023435505.1 Bacillota bacterium
TTGAAAAGAGGGGTAGATTCTCCGATTACAAAAAAGTCGAGCGAGAATTGACCTTCTTTTGGCATGCAGTTATATAAGTATAATATGACGGATTTGAGTAAAAATCAAACTGCATCTCGGTTACAAACGTAGATTCTCGTTTACAAACAGGGGTAAAAGTAGCGTTTCGATTACAAAAAATGATTCTTAGGTACAAAGATTGCATTTTGGCTTACAAAAATGCATCTCGCTTTACAACTCACCTGTAAAAATATTAGTTGAAATTGAAAAAAATCGGTATATAATAAAAGAGACATTAATATACATAAAAAACTAAAAATTAACAGGACATTAACAAAATGCATTGTGATTTTACAAAATATTAATTCTTAATGTAGAATTTCTTTGTAATAGTATAGAACGAGGGAATTTCACAATGAAAGGGAGTAAGGTATGGACATAATTACTTTATTAAGTTTGGTTTTTACATTATTTGCATTAGTTGTTGCATTTGTCATGGAGGGTGGAGTAGTCAGTTCATTATTACAGCCTACGGCAGCAATCATTGTCTTTGGTGGTACATTAGGAGCGGTAGGAGTTTCTTTTCCAGGAAAACAACTAAAGAAATTTCCAAAACTACTTATAAAGGCATTAAAATCAAAGAAAGACGACAGGGGTCTTGTTATTGAACAGTTAGTACAGATGGCACACAAAGCAAGAAAAGAAGGCTTACTTTCTTTGGAGGAGGATGCCAATTCAGGAAAATATGATGAATTCATATCTACATGTATACATCTGGTAAGTGATGGAATGGAAGCTGATGAAATCCGTGGTGTATTGGAGAATCATATAGCTACAATGGAAGAGAATAATGAAAAAGGGATAGCAATATTCGAAGCAGCAGGAGGTTTTGCGCCTACCATGGGAGTATTAGGAACTGTAATGGGCTTGGTACAGGTACTTGGTAATCTATCTGATCCGGGAGAGTTAGGAGCTAAGATAGCAGTAGCATTTATAGCAACGCTTTATGGAGTAGGATCTGCTAACATACTGTGGTTACCTTTAGCAAATAAATTAAAGGAACTCAATAACTTGGAGGTAAGAACCAAAGAAATGATCACAGAAGGGATGTTATTACTTAGAACAGGTGGAAATCCCGAGTATATGAAAGAGCATCTGAGAGGATATTTGCATGAAAAAGAAAACGAAACAGAAAAAGGACAATAGTGAAAGATGGTTGCTTACATATTCAGATCTTATTACCTTACTTATGATACTTTTTGTAGTTTTGTATGCAATGAGTATTCTGGATAAGGGTAAATACAGTAATCTGTCGAAGTCATTGAATAATGCTTTGGGTGATGGGGTGTTATTTTCTGGAGGAGGAAATAGCATACTTGATCTGGGTTTTGAGGGGAGTACTGCTGTTCCTAGTCCTAGTGCTTTAGCTTCACCAGCCGTAAGCAGTACACCAAAGCCTACGAAGTCACCTGCTGCTGATTCTGATAATATATCCAGTAAAGAAGATATGGAGAAGTTTGAAAACAAGTTGGGGCAAACAATATCATTTCTAAATTCCGATATTACTATTAATACCTCTGTTACCTATAATAAAATGACAATTTCTTTAAAGGACGAGACCGCATTTGAAAGTGGTGAGGCTACATTAACCAATAAGATGAAAGAGGTGTTAGATAAAATTGCTCCTCTTCTGAACCGTTTTAACAACGAGATTATTGTGGAGGGACATACCGATAATATACAACCTGATAAATCCAGTTCCTTTCCAACAAACTGGTCCCTATCTTCAGCAAGAGCATGTAATGTAGTAAATTATCTGCAGGAATATGGCAAAGTAGATGGGAAGAGGATGTCTGCTGTGGGGTATGGAGAATTTAAACCTTTGGCAAGTAATAAAACGAATGAAGGCAGACTAAAGAATAGAAGAGTAGATATAATTATTCTATATTAGACTATGAAATCTAGAGGATAAACATAATGTTTATCCTCTAATTCTTTAGCTTGATGATTTCCATTATTTAGGTTATAGTAAATATTAGGAAATACGTAGGTTAAGAATACTAAGAAGTGATTAGGAGGAGTTACTCTGAAATATAATCGGTGGAAATCCTTATATCTGGCCATTGAACATGTAGCGAAGGCTGGATATTTTAAAATTGCAGAACTCATGTACCTATTCTTAGAATGGTTTTACCATACGGCAATAACAGCAAATAATCTGGCTGCATTTTATGAAAAGTATGGTATAGTGAAGTTCTTAAATCTCTCTGACAAAGATGAGAAAAATAAAGTGATAGCAAAGGCCAGATGCTACTATGAGATTTCCTACAAAAGAAGACCTAATGTAAAAGCCGCCTGTTCTTTAGGTTATCTGGCATTCCAAAAAGAAAAATATAAAGCCGCCTTATACTATTATCAGAGGGCACTTCAGATAAAAAAGAGACCAGAGCTATACTATAATCTAGCGGTACTGCATATTTATTTGAAACAATATGATCGGGCTATTCGCTATATCAGAAAAGCTTTGCCAACTATAAAAAAAGTGTACCAACAGCAAGCCTGTAAATCATTAATTTATGTATATGCTATGGGAGGTTATAGACATCTGGCTCGTGAGCATTTCCAACGTTATATTGATATCTATAAAGAAGCGGATGTAGAGTTGATGTATATTGCTTATGCCTGTCAAGAATATGGGTACATTGATAAGAATTGTTTATCTTTAGCTGGTGAAGGTAAGTTGGATATTCGGGATATAGAGATTGTACTTCATACCTTATATCTGGTGGGTAAAGAAAAACTGGGCATTTATTTTTTGGACAAGTGTATGGCTCATCCCTATTCTGTAGGTAAAGAGGATTGGATAAAACTTTGTAATAGTGTATTGGAAAAGGTAAAACGTAAAGAATATCTAGAATATATTTCTGATTTTCATACGGAACTTATCTTACATAAAAAGATGTTTTATTAATAAAGAAAAGCTTCCTATTTGAAGGAAGCTTTTCTTTATTTCTATTCATTCATATGCAACCGTCTATTAATAGCTTCAAAGAAACGGGAAAGAACAGTACCAGAAGCTTTTTTCATTACAATACGATAAGTAAGTTCAGCTATGAGTATACCGCTGATTACATCTACAACATAATGCTGTTTAATAACTAGTGTAGATATACATACTAATATAGCAAATACAAAGGAAAAGATGCGATACCATTTATGTATGTATGGCTGACCTTTTACCCCTAGATAACAATACCAGCTAATAAGACAATGCATGGAAGGAAACAGGTTTACCGGAGTGTCTGTAGAGTAGACATATTGGACAAAAATCTTACCAAATCCGTGAATACTATCCAGGGAAGGCCTAGTTATGGTAGTTGGCAGTATGATAAAAATGGTTCCACAGATTAAGTAGCCTGTAAATATATTTGTTATAAATTTATAGAAGTATTCCTTACCGACCTTTCCTGCCAACATGTAGTTTATTGCCCAGAATATGTAACAACCTAAGTAAATGATGGAAAACCAAGTGATAAAAGGAGTAGCTCTGTCAAAATCTGTAGTCAAGTCGTAATGGCGCAAATTGGAGTTAATTAACTTAGTCCCAAAATAAATTCCGGATTGACAAGAAAACACGATAATTAATGGCACTATTGTAAAACGTGGAATAAAATCAAGTAGTTTTTGGATAATGTATTTCATCATGGAGCCTTTCTTTTTATTGCTGTTAAAATCATTTTTTTGGATAAAATCAAGGACTATTATATAATATATCCCATTATTTGAGAAGACATAGAATGATTATTTATAGAATTGTAAGATATTTTAATAAATTATAAGATTTAAGAATTCTTTAATGGTTTACTTATTTACTACAAGGGATAGGTATGCTAGAATGGTTGAAATTAAGGTTGGTTATAATGTTAAAGGAAAAGAGGCAGCCTATGAGCAAAAATGAATTTTTAGATAACTTACGTAGATATTTGTCTGGTGAAGTTCCAGTGGATGAAATTGAGAGCAATCTCAGATTCTATTCAGATTATATATCAGCTCCTACTGAGGTAGAAGAGGCAAGAAAAATAGATGAGATGGGTGATCCTCGTCTGATAGCAATGAATATTGTTGAAACCTATAAGATGTCTCATAAGATTCCACATGAGAATAGGGGAGAACGATATGAACAACCTTATGAAGATAATTACAAAGATGGTGGAGACTATAATATGAGAAGGGGGCAAACCAGAATGAATTCCATTAAATTGAAAGTTATGGGTGCATTGTCGGTCGTTATAGTAATAGCATTTGTTATTCTTCTTATAAAGGCTGTATCTTTGGCTCTAAGACTGTTCCTTCCGGTAATAATAGTATTTTTCTTGGTATTTCTCTTTGCAGGAAAATTCAGAAAATTCTAATGAAAAGTTTATACAGAGTAAAAAAAGAGTTTTGCACTAAGCAAAACTCTTTTTTACAAAGTGAAACACCGCCAAGGGGGAGCCAAGGCGGTGTTTCGATGAGGGGAGTATAAATAATTAATAAGGGGTTATATAGTGTGTATCAAAAAGCTCATTCGCATGAACTCTTAACACACCCTCATTATATAACGGAAATAAGTAAAAAGCAACAGTTAATTTAAAATATAGATAAAAATTATCAAACACAGAAAATTGAATAAATTTTTCCACTACTTACTACTTTATGGTTAAATATTCATTATTTGTAATTAATTAACACAATATTGAACTATAATACATCACTTATTTCAAGTGACATTTCAAATTCCAGATTGTAAATTTTGCTGCCTACTTGAACTAAAGGGCGCGAAGGTGTTTTTCTATTGATAAAAACAATTTTCCCACTTTCTCCATTGTTTAAAATTACGGATTTCCCAATATACAATAGAGCAACATTTTCAAGAAATACAGATAGAAAATGTGTATCCAGAGCATCATAACCATCCTTTTCAAAAATGTCTAAAACAATAAAAGGAGGGGTTCTTTTGTGATAGGTACGATCAGAGGTCATTGCTTCATACATATCTGTAATTGCTACGATATTAGCATAATCATGGATTTGCTCTTTGCAGAATCCCAAAGGATATCCACTGCCATCTAATTTCTCATGATGTTGTAGAATAGCCATTTTTACTCCGTAGCTTAGATTTGTGTCTTTAAATTTATTAAATCCGTTAAGGGGATGAGATTTTATTACTTCGAATTCCTGTGGTGTCAGTTTTCCGGGTTTATTTAAGATACGAGAATCGATATCATATTTTCCAACATCGTGAAGAAGACCGGATAACGTTATCTCCTTTAGCTCCTCATCAGACAATCTTAGCCAACTTCCAAATATATTACATAGAAGCGCAACATTTAGAGAGTGAACATAAACGGAATTTTCAATATTCTTACATCTTATGTGATAAAGATACTCAAATAGTAGATGGTGATTATCCATGGAATTTAATACATTGGAGCAGGACTCGAATAACTGTTCTTCGACAGGTTCTCCATTCATTAAGACAAAGGTCATAGCTTTAATATCTATGATAGCCTGATCGTAACATCTCATAAAGGAAAGAAAGGCTTTATTATTGGTGATATTATCTGGAAGGATCTGTTGATCAGTAGTTGCCGATTTATGTGGTAATTTTAAAAATTCATTATTATAAACAAGAATATTAAAAATCTGGTATAACTTCATACGAAACAAATGGGTCTGGTTGATGGAAGCATCTTTGGGTACCAATAAAAGCCCTGATGAATTATAGATATTCTCAGCGCTTGTCATTCCGATTTGAACTTGGTTTAATGTAATCCTTACCGTGTTGTGTTTCATCTTATCAACCTTTCAGCTTTGTAGTTCCAGATCTTGTGGACAACCCATTAGTTTTATCGGATACGTGCTTAAAATAATTAATATTAGAAATTAAATATTGAATAAAGCTCTATGAAAATCAACATAATATCTGTGTAACAAAAAATATTTCTTATTTTCAGGAGGTAGCATTATGTCTACAAGCAATAATAGTAGAAATTCATCTAGTAACAGCTCTCGTAATTCTTCCAATTACAGTAGTAATTCTTCTAATTACAGCAGCAATAATTCTGGTTCTCAGAACAACAGCAGCAACATGCAGAACAGCAATAATTCATCTAATTACTCCAGCAACAATTCAAACAACAATGCAAGCAACAATTCAAGCAATACTTCTTCAAACAGCAGATCTAAAAATTCATATAACAATAACACTTCAAAAAATAGTGAAAACTGTAGATAACCAGGTGTTATGTACCTATGACAGATCTGTAACAGTTTAGATGTTAAAAGTCCCCTCTTATAGAAGAACATTCCTACTAGAATGTTTTGCTGTAAGTAGGGGATTTTTACTTAATCCTATTCATAGAAGTCACATTTGACAAGAAACGTCGTATTATAATATATAGTACAATAATACGAGGATTTGGTTTTATGTATTGTGACACCATTCCAGCAAAGACCCTCTCTCAATATATTAACAAGCCAGGTTGTCTTATAATAGATCTTAGAGATCATGCAGAGTATGCCAAAGGCCATGTCCCATCTGCTGTCAATATACCAATAGATAGAATAGATAGACAATTATATCAGCTAGAGGGATATAAGGAAATTGTTCTATATTGTGCCAGAGGTAGTCACAGCCTGATGTGCGCAAGAAGGCTAAAGGTTAACTGCTGTTGTTATAGCGTTTATGGTGGTATTCGAGCATATCAAGGTATGCTGGCTTGAATTATAATTGACGTTACTGGTAAAATACTATATGATAATGATTAGTTTATGGATAAGTATGATACTTATGGGGCTTTATGCCTAGGAATAGTAGTAAGGAGAACGGATGAATAAATACGAATTAATAGCGCCCTGTCATTTTGGATGTGAATCTGTATGTAAAAGAGAAATCCAAGATTTGGGTTATGAGATAGTTTCTGTAGAAGATGGTAAGGTAATATTTTCAGGAGATGCTGATGCAATATGTCGTGGTAACATCTTTTTAAGAACTGCCGAAAGAATATTGCTTAAGGTGGGACAGTTTAAGGCTACTACCTTTGAAGAACTTTTTGAAGCTACCAAGAAGATTCCTTGGGAAAATTATTTCCTGCCGGATAGTAAATTTAATGTAGTAAAGGCTAATTCAATAAAAAGTGCTTTATATAGTGCATCGGATATTCAATCCATCATGAAGAAGGCAATGGTGGAACGAATGAAAACCCAATATAAAAAAGATTGGTTTGAGGAAACCGGCATTGAATTCAAGGTTCGAGTAACGATTATAAAGGATATTGTTACTGTTTCTATAGATACAACAGGTGATTCGCTTCATAAAAGAGGGTATCGTAAGCTTGTGGCAAAGGCACCTGTATCGGAATGTTTGGCAGCAGCTCTAATTATGTTAACACCATGGAATAAAGACCGCATCTTAGTGGATCCGTTTTGTGGAAGCGGCACTATTCCTATTGAGGCTGCAATGATTGGAGCTAATATTGCCCCTGGAATGAACCGAGAATTCTCCGCCGAGGAATGGACACATATTATTAATAAGAAGTTATGGTATGAGGCAATTGAAGAAGCTAATGATAATATTCGCGAGGATGTTACAATGAATATCCAAGGATATGATTTAGATCCTGAAGTTATCAAGGTTGCAAGAGAGAATGCCAAGGTAGCAGGGGTGGATCAGTATATCCATTTTCAACAAAGAGATGTACGTGATTTAAGCCATCCAAAAAAATATGGATTTATTATTACAAATCCACCATATGGAGAACGACTTGAGGAAAAAGAGGATTTGCCATCCTTATATTCTGAGATAGGACGAGTATATAAAAGCCTTGATAGCTGGTCCTGTTTTATGATTACCTCTTATGAGGATGCAGAAAAGTATATGGGACGAAAAGCAGATAAGAATAGAAAGATATACAATGGTATGTTAAAAACTTACTTTTATTCTTTCTTAGGACCTAAGCCACCTAAGAGACCAAGAAATG
>JAEYRR010000303.1 GCA_023435505.1 Bacillota bacterium
ATTTAACATCTCTACACCGATAATCAGGTGACCTAGAAGCTGTCCATCATCCGTATAGTCATTCTCTGGAAACGGAGAGATCTCCTTTAACTTTCCTACGTCATGAAACATGCCAGCTGCAAGAAGTAAATCCCTATTTATAAGAGAGTACTGTTCTGCCATAAAGCTGCAAAGTCTGACTACGCCAAGAGTATGCTCTAGTAACCCTCCCTGAAAGCCATGATGAATACTTTTTGCTGCAGAATGAGCACAAAATATCTTTTTAAAATCAGCATCCTTTATGAAGAAGGAGGTTGCCAGTTCCTTTAACGGTCCATTATTCATAGAGTTAATAAAGCCGGTAAGTTCCTCATACATGGTATCTATACCTTGCTCGGATAATGGGATATAATCCTCAGGAAGATACTCTCCTTCTTGTGCAATTCTAAGCTGGTCAATATGAAGCTGTAAGGCATTCTGAAAAAATACTACCTTCCCTTTCACAAATACATAATCTAAATCACTAAAGTTACTAATACCGCTTGTGAGATTCCATACCCGTGCGTCTAGCGCTCCGCTCTTATCCTGTAATGTCAATGCATAATAGCTTTTACCTGTTGCCTTTTGACATGTTTTTTTCGATTTACAAAGGTAGATCCCCTGTACTTGATCTCCTTCATGCAAATCTGTAATATATACCATCTATATACCTAACCTTTCTATTCTGCAGAGTTTATAACTCCAATGTGCTATTCCCATTATAATATAGGTCTTAACAATAAGAAAGGGGGAATTTCTCTTAAATTACCTTGATATGATTGCCAGTTATGTCTATAATGAAAGTAATAAGATACTATAACTTCGCGAGGTAAAACTAATGAATAAAGTACTTTTGGCGGCTTTTCTTGGAACATGTATCCTATCTGTTCTGACTGGTTGTGGTAAGCAATCTACCAAGTTGGCAATGGACTCTGATACCATTGTTTCCATCTCCATATCTGGATATCCTATTATATTTGCCAATGGAGATTCTATTGATTCTACTACTGATGTTGATAAGATTGCTGATATTACAGCTGCCTTTAACAAAGTAACCTTTACGTACTACAAGACAAAAGAGGAATGGGATAAGATTGGCTCAGCCTCTAATGGCAAGGAACAGGCCTCAATTGCATTTTATAATGCAAAAAAGGAGTGTGTAGAACGGCTTTCTAGAGTATCTAATGCAGACGGCAGTTTTATTATGAAACGAATTGGTGAAGAGGTTTATATTGCGTCTGAAGAGGATTACAATAAACTGAACAATATCTTTGATTCCTTAATAAATGAGGCCAAAGACGGACGATTAAGTGATTAATCTGACGCCTTTGGCCTCTTTTTATGTGATATACTAATTATATTTGGATAGTATAGCCCCTACTTCCATAGCCATCCATTGATTGTCTTGTTTTCTCATAATTTTTAATCTAATGCTTGTCTTGTCACTATATTCATTGAGTTTGTTGTAATATACAGTCATGGATGTAATCTCCACATTATTTATTTCTAGTAAAATATCTCCCTTTTTGATTCCCGCCTGGAATGCCGGAGACTTCTCTTCTACCTTTGTGATATATACACCCTGGTATACATCCAGTTTTGCCGCAACATCGCTGCTAATATCATTGCATACTAGACCCAGGTACAGATTGTCCTTCCGATCAATCATTCTCTGCAGGAAAGGTCTTATGGAGGACATACTCAAACATGTATTTATACCCACATTTAATTTTCTAACAAAGTTTTCTTTATGGGTAATAACACCTATCACTCTTCCTTTTTTGTCAAATATATACCCGTACCCGTTAGAGTTCTGCGGTATTGTAGTATTTATTAATTGCACCTTTCCATCTATAATATAGGCATCCTGCTGTTTATTGGAAATCACACCATAGTCCACTGAATCCATATACCCATTTGGATTGCCTAATGCTATTACCAATTCTCCTACTTGAGCTACTGCCGAATCACCGAATTCAGTAGCTACAAGAGTATCATAAATTCTACTATCGACCTGATCAGCTGATAGTTTTACCAAAGCAATCCCTATCTGCCTATTGATTCCATATAATTCACATTTATAAATAGTGTTATCAGAAATCATCACGGTTATGTAACTGGCACCATCAATGACATCACTATTGGTCATTACCAAGATCTTAGAGGAATCTTTATATACAATAATACCGGAGGTGTAATTACTCTCCTCATTAGGGTTACCCAATATATCCTTACCCGTCTTAACACCATTTACCGTCACTAAGGCATGGGCAGCAATCTTCTGCACTTTCTGAATCTGAGAAACTAAATTGTTAGAATCGTCCTCATTTTTAGGCCCGCTATCCGGGCTTTTAGTAGGAGCGACAGTAGGCTCTGGCGTCACCGTTGACACTGGAGACTTTGTTGGTGATAACGTCTTTATTGGGAGTACAGTAGACGGCGTATCCGGTTTGTCATCCTTCGATGGGGACTTCTCCTCATTCAGATTGAACATATTCGAAAAAACAGGATAAAAAGCACAAAAAGTAAAGCACGTGACAATGCCAAAGGTAATTCCTAATGTTGTGGTAAATATTAACTTCTTCAACTTTGTTTTCTTTCTAGGGCGTATGGTTTCTTCTAAGAAGGTATAACCCTCCGGATGCTCCTGCTCCCTATTTGTTTCACTAAAATGCTCTTGATCCAATTTATTATCTGACATAAATTACTCCCTTACTACACAATTTTAGCTTACATATGACTATATTATCATTTAGTTATGAACAATATATGAATAGTTTGTAAACACAAAGAAATTGTTTTATTTTGTTTGTAAATAAGTTAAAATATAACTAAAGTATATACTCAGCAATTCTCTTGTTTTATGTAACGATGCTAGAAAGGCCAAACAATGAATGAGAAAGTATTAAAAACCTTAGAATATAATAAAATTATAGCGCAATTATCTGAAAATGCTAGTTCTTCTTTAGGAAAAGAGTTCTGTCACAGATTACTTCCTAGTTCTGATATAGAAGAAATCACAAGATTACAGCAGGAAACAGCAGATGCCCTTAGCCGCCTTCTTAAGAAGGGAAGCCTTTCTTTTCGGGGTACTAAGGATATCGGAGCTAGTTTGAAACGTCTTGAAGTAGGCGGTACTTTAAGTACTACAGAACTCCTTAATATCAGCTCTCTTTTAGACTGTGCTCTACGTGTTAAGGCTTATGGACGAGTAGATAATGATGAACAGCCTTCTGATACACTTTCAGAACTGTTTAATGGCTTAGAACCTTTAAGTACGCTTAATAATGAACTAAAAAGATGTATCATCTCCGAGGAAGAAATCAGCGATGATGCCAGCAGTACGCTAAAAAACATCCGTCGCTCTATTAAGTTAACAGGAGGACAGATTCACGAGCAGCTCAACCAGATTGTAAATTCCAGTTCAGGTAGAACTATGCTAATGGATGCCATAATCACAATGAGAAATGGTCGTTATTGTCTTCCAGTAAAAGCAGAATATCGCTCTAAGTTTCCGGGAATGATCCATGATCAATCCTCTACCGGCTCTACCTTATTTATTGAGCCTATGTCAGTAGTTAAGCTAAATAATAGTATCCGTGAATATGAGATTAAGGAGATCGAAGAAATCGAACGAATTCTGGCTGATCTAAGCAACCAAGCCGGAGAACAGCTCCCTGCTCTATATTTTGACCTAGAAGCTCTGTCCCGTTTGGATTTTATCTTTGCCAGAGCCTATCTAGCAAAGCAAATGAAAGCTTCACAGCCTGTATTTAATCAAAGCGGCTATATAAACATAAAAAAAGGACGTCATCCACTAATTGACAGTAAAAAGGTAGTTCCTATTGATATCTATTTAGGAAAGGAATTTAATCTGCTAATTATAACTGGTCCTAATACCGGTGGTAAAACCGTATCCTTAAAGACAGTTGGTCTCTTCACTCTAATGGGACAGGCAGGTCTTCACATTCCTGCCTTTGACGGCTCCTCACTGGCAGTATTTGATGAGGTATATGCCGATATCGGTGATGAACAGAGTATAGAACAAAGTCTAAGTACTTTCTCTTCTCATATGACT
>JAEYRR010000226.1 GCA_023435505.1 Bacillota bacterium
AGGTAATCACCTTCCTGAAAACTTAAGTCATGGGACTTGGGCCTTGTACTTTGGATCTCAGCACCTTTCGCAGCATAGGTGTTTCGTTTTGCTTTCATAAGAAACGAAATTAATTTGGAATCGTCAAGGATATTTTCGCGAATTAGTGCAGTGTTGCAGTTGTCTTCATCCTTTACCAGATGATCGATGGTAACGCAGAAATACTCAGAGATGGCAATAAGGTTTGAGATATCTGGATAAGCCTGACCACTTTCCCATTTGGCAATGGCTTGTCTGGAGATGCAGAGCTTTTCACTTAATTCCTCCTGAGTAAGCCCTTTATTTTTTCTAAGCAGTAATAATTTTTCCGAAAAAATCATGAATGTTCCTCCTTTTATGACGAATGCCATCATTAAGATGGCATTCGTTTTTCTATCTGTTATGATAACACTCATTTAGGTTTGATTCTATCATCCACTGGTTGCAGAATTGCTACTTTTCGTAGCAAAGTGGATAAAGTAAGGCTAGTTCAGGGTTGCTTTTTGCCCCTTAGCACCACGTTTTCTATTACGGACCTTACGGACGTTTAATTGGTGCCCATTGTATTCGAAAAACTCGTCAGTGTTCTTGTATACTCCGGTAAAGACGATGGTATCATTTTTATCTAAAGCAATACCTTTGACACCACGGCTAGTCTTCTTTAGTTCAGATACCTCATTGAGGTTATAGCCAAGGGATAAGCCCTTTTCTGTTAACATAATAACCTTCTCATCCCCCGATAATACCTGTCCGGCAGATAGAGGTGTGATAGAGACTACTTCGTCTCCCTCCGCCAGTTTGGTGGCGGCAATGCAGGAACGGTTGGTTTCAAATCAGCTCCCGAAACCACCTTAACAAAGCCATGTTTGGTTGCAAAGAGAAGCTCGGATTCATAAAGCTCTTCAAAACAGATATAGAGAATTGGATCATCGTCATTTAATTTACATAAGGTCTGAATAAGAACGCCTTTGTCCTTTAATTTACACTTAGGAATCTGGGCGACTTTTACCTGATGCATGTTACCTCCAGAAGTAAAGATACAGAGACGGTCAGTGTTCTTTAATAGAACCGTATGAACGTATTCTTTTAAGGTATCTTCTTGGGCTCTTTGATAACTGGATACATCAATGGATTTGGTATATCCAAAGCGGTCCATGAGAATATACACATCCTCCACCTTTACTTCTTCTACATATTCTACTTTTTCCAGGTTGTGAAGGAGAGTCTTTCTTGGACTGTTGAATACTTTCTTGTAATCACGAAGTCTCTTTTTAATCACCTTGTAGAGTTCGCCTTCATCCTTAAGAATCAGAGTATATTCATCTATATTGGATAGGAGTTCATCCTTCTCATTATATAGCTTCATAAGCTCCAACCCGATTAATTTGCTCAACTGCATGGTCAAGATAGCATCAGCCTGTTTTTCGGAGAAATCTAAGGTAGCAGCCAGCTTTTTGGAAGCCTCGGATTTAAATTTAATTTCAGAGGTATCTCCTGTAGTAAGACAGGCTTTGGCCTGCTTTACAGAAGAGGAACCACGTAGAATCTCTATGATTAAGTCAATGACATCAATTGCTTTGACTAAGCCATTTACGATCTCTAGGCGAGCTTTGGCTTTTTCTAACAGATGCCTATATTCTTTGGTATAGATCTCCTTCTGGAATTCTACAAATTCAGAAATAAGGCATTTCAAGTCAAATACAATAGGCTGTTGGTCCTTAACTGCCAACAGATTCATACTGTATGTATCCTCCATAGCAGTTTTCTTATATAAACCATTTAGCAGATTGTCAATATCACGGTCTTTCTTTACTTCAATAACAATTCGTATGCCTTCTTTGCTGGATTCATCCCGTACATCATAGATTTCATCAAAAACTTTGTCCTTCATCAGTGCCACTAGGCTTTCTACCAACTTGGTCTTGTTGCCGGCTACAGTGTAAGGAATCTCTGTTATGACAATGTTCTTCCGCCCGGAATCCCCTTTTTCTATCTCATGCTTTGCACGGACTTTTATCTTTCCTTCGCCTTTTTCATAGATAGCTTGCATCTCGTCAGCATTTGTAATCAGCCCGCCGGTATGAAAATCCGGTGCAGGGATGTAGTTCATCAGCTGTTCAATCGTAATGTTTGGCTTGTCCATGTAGGCAATTACTCCGTCAATCACCTCGGATGGGTTATGAGGAGGGATATTAGTTGCCATACCAACAGCAATACCGGTAGTCCCGTTAATCAATAGGTTAGGAAGGGTAGCAGGAAGGACAACAGGTTCCTTTTCGCTATCATCGAAGTTAGGAGTAAAGTCTACCAGCCCTTTGTCCAGATTGTTTAACAGAGCTAGGGCACCAGTGCTTAAGCGTGCTTCCGTGTAACGCATGGCTGCGGCACCATCACCATCGATGGAACCAAAATTCCCATGGCCGTCTACTAAGGGAATGGATAGGGAATACTCCTCCGACATATGCACCAATGCTTCGTAGATGGAGCTGTCACCGTGAGGGTGGTATTTACCCATGGTATCACCAACGATACGGGCACTCTTTCTGTGTGGCTTATCAGGGTTTAGGCCCAGTTCATGCATGGCATATAAAATACGGCGTTGCACCGGTTTTAAACCATCTCGCACATCTGGCAGAGCACGGGCAATAATAACACTCATGGCGTAATCACGGTAACTGGTTTTCATCTCTTCAGAGAAATCTATCATAATCAAATTTTCAGTTGATTTACTCATGGTAATAATCCTTTCTACTCATTTGTTCTAATGAAATGTAAAGCTTTATGCAAGGACTATACATCGATCTTGGCATACTTGGCTTCTTCCATAATAAACGCACGACGAGGTGGTACATTGCTACTCATAAGAACAGTTGTAACCTCATCTGCTTCTACAGTATCGGAGATATCAATTCGGGCCAACTGCCTAGTCTCCGGATCTAGTGTGGTTTCCCAGAGCTGGTGCGCATCCATTTCTCCAAGACCTTTGTAACGCTGAAGAGCAAGAATCTTATTACCTGGAAGTTTACGGAACTTCTCTAATTCAAAATCATTAAAAAGGTATTCCATCTTTTTGACTTTCTTAGATTTTTCATGGGTCTCATATTCCACGCGGTAAAGAGGTGGAAGACCACGGTAAATCTTACCTCCCATAATCAGTTCAGGCATGAAACGGTAGAAAAAGGTCAGTAGTAAAGTGCTGATATGTGCACCATCTACGTCTGCATCGGTAAGGATGATAATCTTGTCATAGCGTAGCTTGCTTATATCAAAATCATCTCCAATTCCGCATCCTAAGGCTGCGATCATAGATTTGATTTCGTTATTAACAAGAATTTTCTCTAAAGCAGCCTTCTCTACGTTTAGAATCTTACCTCGAAGAGGAAGAACAGCCTGGGTTCTACGATTACGGGCAGTCTTAACGGTACCGCCGGCACTATCACCTTCGACTATATAGACCTCGCATTCCTCTGGCTTTTTAGAGGAGCAGGAGGCTAATTTGCTTTTGGTATCTACGTCATTTAATTGCTTCAGTACGGCATTACGGGCTTTGTCTGAAGCTCTTCTAGCATTATAGGATTTCAAAGAGTTTTCTAAGATAGATTTGAGAATCTCTACATTTTTATCAAAATACCGTTGTACTTCGATGCTGAAGATCTCGTCTACGGCACTTTTGGCATCCGTATTTCCTAACTTGGTTTTGGTCTGGCCTTCAAACTGAGGGTCTGGATGCTTAATGGAAATAATAGCAACAATACCATTACGGATATCTTTGCCGTCAAAATTCTCATCCTTGTCCTTTAAGATACCCAGTTCTCTTGCATATTGATTCATAACTCTTGTTAAGGCTGTCTTAAAGCCGGTTACCAGAGTTCCTCCATCTACTACATTAATACGGTTGCAATAGGCGTTAATCTGTTCAGAGTAGTTGTTGGTGTATTGGAAGGCAACCTCTACTTCAATATCGCCACTCTCTCCCTCGATATAGATTGGAGTCTGATGAAGCACGGGCATCTCTCTGGTGAGGTAAGCAACGAAGCTTTGAATACCATATTCCTCAATATATTCCTTGGTTTCTCCCGTATTTTCATCTTTGAAAATTAATTTTAGGTTTTTATTCAGAAAAGCAGTCTCTTTCAGTTTCTTTTTTATGGTTTCCGCTTTGAACTCTACTGTTTCAAAAATACTGGCATCAGGGTAAAAGGTAACCTTGGTTCCAGTTACAGACTTTTTACAGGTTCCTACCACTGGAAGTAGGCCATTTTCTAACTCTGTTATAGGATGACCACCGTCTGCATACTCATCACGGTAAATCTTCCCATCCCTTCTGACCTCTACAATCATGCGGCTGG
The DNA here is from genome assembly GCA_023435505.1 of Bacillota bacterium. Classification (GTDB taxonomy): domain Bacteria; phylum Bacillota; class Clostridia; order Lachnospirales; family Lachnospiraceae; genus KM106-2. The sequence continues at coordinate 4,368 of JAEYRR010000226.1, forward strand.
ATAGGGCATTAACAACAGACGCACCAACACCATGAAGACCACCGGATACTTTATAGACATTACTAGCAAACTTGCCACCAGCATGAAGAATGGTATAAACAACACGAACAGTAGGAATATGTTTGGTTGGATGTAAATCGACAGGAACACCGCGGCCACTGTCTTCAATGGTAATGCCACCATCCTTCTGAATGGTCAGGGAGATTTCATTACAGAATCCTGCAAGGTGTTCATCGATACCATTATCAAGAATCTCCCAGATAAGGTGGTGAAGACCTCTGGTACCGGTGCTGCCAATGTACATACCTGGACGTTTCCTTACAGCCTCCAGGCCTTCTAATACAACAATTTGACTGCCATTATATTGCTCCATATATATATCCTTTCCAAAAATTTCTTTTTATCTTAAGAATTCTACTTCCACAATCCTTTGTAGTATATCATATTTACAAAAAAAAAACCATACGTTCGATTGACTATACCGTTCTGACAATTTGCACAATGTCCTTAAAGCACTCAAATAAATTATATAGGATTTACACAAATCAAAAAAGTTTCACAGACCAGACTAATGGTTCCGGATTTTTATCCGATAAATTAGTTAGAAACTTAGTAACAGTCTTAGTATTAAGGTGGTGAGAATGATGAGAATAAACGCATTCGACAAGGTAAATCAGTTATACAAAACCAACTCATCCAATAAGGCACAGAAGTCTAGTGCTTATGGTGGTAGTGATCAGGTGCAGATTTCGCAAATCGGAAAGGATTTCCATGTTGCAAAGGCTGCAGTAAAAAATAGTTCCGACATCCGTACAGAAAAAGTGGATGCTATAAAGAAACAGATTGAGCAAGGAACCTATCAGATATCTAACAAGGACGTAGCAGATAAAGTGGTAGATCGTTTCTTTGATACGAGAATCTAAATAAAGGAGCGAAAACAGTGGCTAGTTTGATTGATGAACTAATTACTGTGCTAATGGAAGAAACTAAGATATACGAGGATTTAGTACCTATAGCAGAACAAAAAACCAAAATAATTATAGAGAATGACCTCCAGAAGTTACAGGCAATTACCGAGCGGGAACAGGTCCTGGTGGATTCGGTAACAGCACTGGAACATAAACGTACGGGGGTCATAACTAACATTGGGTATATTGTAGGTAAACCGGCAGCACAGATCAGAGTAAAAGATATAATTAATTTTCTAAATAATCAGCCAAAGGAGCAAAAGGAATTAAGTATCCTTCATGATAGGCTGAAACATTCAATTCAACAGTTGATGGAAATCAACAATCGAAACAAATCGTTAATCCAACAATCCCTAGAGATGATAGAATTCAATATGAATTTTATTCAGAGTACAAGGATGTCACCAGGGAATAATAACTATAATAAAGGCGCATTAAATCAGGATGGCCTAAGTTCGCAGACAAGGATGTTTGATGCGAAACAATAGTAGGAGATGGTGGTGAGATCATGGGTTCTTTGAGTAGCTTATTTATAGGAGTATCTGGATTACAATCTAGTCAGAATGCTCTTAATACCACTGCGCACAATTTAACAAATGTAGATACCACGGGATATTCTAGACAGCAGGTACTTATGAGAGATACTACCTACCAGTCCCTGCGTGTAGGGCATGTCACTTTGAATCAGGTGGGTATCGGTG
>JAEYRR010000236.1 GCA_023435505.1 Bacillota bacterium
ATAGATAAATGGGAGAAGAAAATTCAGGATTCCTTACTGCGTAGGGATTCTACCTTAAATTCTATTACAACTGCGATGAAACAGGCGCTTCAGAAAAGCGTAGAAGTAAATGGTAAAAACTATTCTCTTTCAAGCTTTGGAATATGTACGTCCTCTGACTATACAGAATATGGACTATTACATATTTATGGGGATACCTCAGATTCTACCTATTCATTAAAAGATGATAAATTAATGAAAGCTTTGTCTGAGGATCCTGAGACTACAATTACCGCCCTTACCGGAATAGTACAGAATCTATATGAAACTATGCAGGATAAGATGAAGTCTACTTCTCTCAGTAGCACATTGACGTTCTATAATGACAAACAGATGAAGACACAGATAAATGAGTATACAACCCAGATTAGTGATTGGGCAGATCGATTAAAAGATATAGAGGATCGCTATTATAAGCAATTTTCTTCTATGGAATCAGCCATGGCAAAATTAAACAGTCAGTCCAGTTATCTTTCTAATCTTATGGGATAATTTGATGGTATATAAGGAGGTAAGGGTATGGCTGTAAATGCTGCAAATGCCTATGTAAATACAACTATTCAGACAGCATCAAAAGCAGAATTGACCCTGATGCTTTACGAAGGAGCTATTAAGTTTTGTAACATTGGAGTACTTGCTATTGAGAAAATGGATACTGCGAAAGCACATGAAAACATTATGAAAGCCCAACGCATCATAGTGGAACTTCGTAGTACCTTAAATATGAAGTATCCTGTTGCCAAGGAGTTTGATCAAATATATGAAATCATATATGATCAGTTGGTAGAAGCTAATATTCGAAAAGATGCAGAAACTCTGACAATTGCCTTGGACTTTATTAGACAGATTCGTGATACATGGAAGCAGGTAATGGAACTCAATAAGGGGAAATAGTGTAAATGATAGATGAGAAAAATTTTGGCGTATATATAAACATATTATGTCAAACATTGCAAGCAAAGAATGACATCTTAAATGAACTTCTAGATCTGGACCATCAACAGGAAGACTTGATTAAGTCAGAAGTGGTAAGTGTAGAGGACTTCCAGGACCTACTAGATAAAAAGGCTCCATTATTGGATAAATTGAACAATCTGGATAGTGGCTTTGAACTAAGCTACAATCGGATTAAGGATGTGTTTGTTGTATATAAGGATAAGTACAAGAAGGTTATTCAAGATATGCAAGCAAACATAACACAAATATCCCAAAAAGTGATGGAAGTACAAAGAATAGAGGTACAAAATAGGGAAGGTATACAATTAAAATTCCATGATATGCGGCAAAGAGTAAAGACTTATAATGTAAGCAGTAAAAGTGTGAGTAATTATTATAAAAATATGTCCAATGCATTTATTGGAGAAGCTCAATTTATGGATAAGAAAAAATAAAAAATAATTGTTTTGGTCTAAAGTTTAATTGAGTTTGTCCGATATATATTACAAAGAAACTAATAACTGTATATCTGTTACAGATATACCACCTAGTAGAATGGATTCTACTAGACAAATCAAGGAGGAATTGTATGATAATACAACATAACATGGCAGCAGCCAACACAAACAGACAGTTAGGTATAACAACAGGAAATCTGGGTAAAGCAACTGAAAAGTTATCTTCTGGTTACAGAATTAATCGAGCAGGCGATGACGCAGCTGGATTATCAATTTCCGAAAAGATGAGAGGTCAGATTAGAGGTTTGGATCAGGCATCTACTAATGCACAGGATGGTATTTCTTTAATTCAGACAGCAGAAGGAGCATTAAATGAGACTCACTCTATTCTCCAGAGAATGAGAGAATTGGCAGTACAGGCATCTAATGATACCAATGTTTCTGTTGATAGAACTGCAATCAGTAAAGAAATAACTCAGCTTGCTGAAGAAATCACTAGAATCTCTGATACTACTGAATTCAATAGCATGAAGCTGTTAGATGGAACATTTACATCAAAGAACTTACAGGTTGGAGCTAATGCAAGCCAGAGTATTACTTTTAGTATTAGTGGAATGGATGCAACTGATTTAAGTGTTAATGCTCTTCAAGTTGATGGTTTTGCAAATGCTAATGCAGCGATTACAAGTATTGATACCGCAATTACAAGTGTATCTACTGCAAGATCTAATCTTGGTGCATTACAGAACAGACTTGAGCATACTATCGCTAATGCGGATAATACTTCTGAGAACCTGCAGACCGCAGAATCCCGTATCCGTGACGTAGATATGGCGAAAGAAATGGTTAAATACTCTAAGGATAGTATCCTTCAACAGGCAGCTCAATCAATGCTTGCACAGGCTAATCAGTCTACCCAGGGTGTACTTAACTTATTAAGATAGTAATTATGTTGAATCATACGAAGGAAGGCTTAGGACTTAGGTCCTAGGCCTTCCTTTTTCTGTTTTTAAGTGTGAAAGATATATAAATAAAGATTTAGTCTACCCTTGTTGTGATATATACTTTATGATAGAATAATATATATAAAAGGAATTATGGGGTTTATAATTGCAGGAGACAGGAGGTTGTATATGGGGTATATTATCATTATAGCGGCAATATGTATTGCAGAGCACTTCATTAAACGATATATCGTGCAACATGTTAAGCCTGGTACAAAGGTTATGAAGGGCAATATAACGTTACATCACTATCACAACAAAGGCG
>JAEYRR010000083.1 GCA_023435505.1 Bacillota bacterium
AAGATAAGATATCCCATGACGTCAAGTCAGTAAGACCCCTTGAAGACGACAAGGTAGATAGGACAAAGGTGGAAGTGTGGTAACACATGTAGCTGATTGTTACTAATAGGTCGAGGGCTTAATCAAATGAATGAATGTTCTGACTAACGTCTTGCATAGCAAGCCGTGTACAATGTGTAGTTTTGAAGATATAGAGATAATTTTAAGCTCAAAGCATTTTGCTTTGAGCTTTTTTGCGTTATAAAGTATTTTCGCAATAAAGTGATGAATTTCACTCCTTGAGTACAATATAGTGTGAATTTAATTGTACAAATAGCATAAAATAATCACATTGAAATTAGTTTCAATGTGCAAAGTGTGCAATTTTGTTGACACTCATGTCAAATAATGTTATAACAGTAACATGAAATATATTTCTGAGTACGAACAAATTTTCAATGGAAAGGAGCTATTATGGCAATAACGGATGATACAAGAATTGTTATAAAGGTCTGTCAACTGTATTATGAAGAAAACTTAAGTCAAAAAGAAATTTCAGCAAAACTTGGAATATCGAGACCACAGATAAGTCGACTGCTAGCTACGGCAAAATCCAATAACATAGTATCTATTAATATAAATAATCCCTATGCTGAAGAGACACAACTAGAGCAAGAACTTATTAAAAAGTATAAGATTAAGGATGCTCTTGTGGTTAATACAACAAGTGATGCAGAGCATAATAGATTCGAGGCATTCAGTACTCAAGCAGCAAAACATTTATATACATATATACGAGATAAAGATGTTATCGGGGTCATGAGTGGGAAGACAATTAGTAGTCTGCTAAATGCGGTAAGTAATTTTGAACGGTATAGTTTAGATTATGTTCCACTTGTTGGAGGCATAGGTACAATCAATCCGGAATGGCATGCCAATGCAATTGCTCAGAAGTTTGCTGAAAAAACTGGAGGGAAATCCTATGTACTCAATGCCCCAGTTATTGTACAGAATGAACAAGCTTGTGAGATATTCATGAAGGAGCCTGAAATTGCAAGTGTTTTGGAACGAGGAAAGCATTGTAATGTAACAATTATCGGAATTGGGCAGGTGAATATGAATTCAACCAATGTAAGAGCTGGAGCACTTACGCAAGAAGACATTGAAAGTTTGACAAGAACAGAAGCAGTAGCATCCGTATGTACCTCTTATTTAAATGCAGAGGGAAAAATAATTGAAACAAGCTTATCAAAACGTTCCATCGGCCAAACCTTAAATGATATTAAAAAAAGTAAAACAATAGCCTGTGCTATTGGAGATAGTAAGATAGTCTCCATCAAGGCTGCACTACTAAGTGGTTATATTGATGTACTTATGACAGATATCAATACTGCCAAACAATTATAAACAAAGGAGGATTTTAAGTATGAAATCAAAAAAACTTGTATCTATTCTATTAGTATTAGCAATGGTGTTATCTATAACAGCATGTGGTAACTCCTCATCTGGCAAAGACGAAGGTGGAGACAAAGGTATAAAAGGAAAGAGTGTATCCATTCTTACTCCTTATTTAGGTTCTGTTACCACCAACCAAATGGTTGAATATATGAAAGCAGGTATGGAAAAAGAAGGTATTGAAGTAACTGTAGTAGATACAAAGAACGATTTTGCAGCCTTAGCAAGTAGAATTGAAGATGTTGTATCAGCAAAGACAGATGCCATTGTATTAGTAAGTGCAGATCCTAGTCAAGTGAAAACACAGTTACAAAGTGCGTTTGATGCAGGAATTCCAGTGTTTGGTTGTGACAGCGGTTTTATGGAAGGTATGATGATCAATGCAACAAGCGACAACTATGCGATGGGTGAGACCATTACCAAGTATCTGTTTGATGATTTGATGAATAAAGAAGGGACCGTTATTGCATTAAGCCATCGCCCTCATCCAGGCGTAGTAAAGAGATCTGAAGCATTTGATAAGCTTATGACGGAGTACTCCAATATTAAATTAATCACAGAGCAGCACGTGGAAGCACCTGGCCCTATTGATAATGCTAGAACTATCGTTGAAAATCTTTTACTTTCTAATCCAGAAAAAGGTTCCATTACTGCTATTTGGTGTGGTTGGGATGAACCTGCAATTGGTGCGACACAAGCTTTAAAAGATGCTGGTAGAGAGGAAGTAATCGTAGTTGGTGTAGATGGAAATGAACAGGCAGTTTCATTAATCCAAGAAGGTACCAATTTAAAAGCGACCTTAGCTCAAAACTTTGAAGGTATGGCAAAGCTTGTACTGGATGATATGATGAAAATGTTTAATGGAGAAAATATCGAAAAAGGTGAAAAGTACGCTCCAGCGACGCTCATTACAAAATAATAAGACAATAAGCAAATGAAAGCATATAAGGAGTGAAAACAATGCTTTTACAAACCAAACAAGTCACAAAGCAATTTGGTAGTATGTATGCATTAAAGGATATTAGCTTTCAGATACAAGAAGGCGAAATACATGGATTAGTAGGAGAGAATGGTGCCGGTAAATCAACCTTAATTAAGATACTAACAGGTGTTTACAGCATGGATCAAGGCGAGATTATATGGAATGGCGAAAAGGTTACTATTACCAATCCTCAACAAAGTCGTGAAATTGGGATTAATGTAATACATCAAGACAGAAATTTGATACCTTCCTTTAATGGAATAGAGAATGCATACCTTGGCTTGGCGTACGAAAGAAAAAATGGTTTTTCTGTTGACTGGAACAAGATGCGTAATCGAGTGGAAACAATTGCGGCTGAGTTAGGTATAGAGGTAGATCTTAATGTACCTGCTTCCTCATTGACACCACCACAGAAGACACTAATTGAAATTATTCGTGCCATGATGACAGATTGTAAACTCTTAATACTAGATGAACCCACAGCTTCCCTAACAGATAAAGAGACCGAAGTACTCTTTTCCATCATAGAAAAACTAAAAGCAAGAGGCACTTCGATTTTATATGTTACACACCGAATGGATGAAATCTTTCGATTGACTAGTCGTATCACTGTATTCAAGAATGGTCAAATGGTAAAGACAGTAGAGACCAAAGATATGGATAAGGATAAGATAATTTCTCTTATGACAGATAGTTGGGTAAGTGAAAAATTGTCTTCTAGAAGGAACTATGGTGAACCACTTTTAATCGTTGAGAACCTACAATCCAAAGATAATATAGTAAAGAATGCGAATGTAACAGTACATAAAGGAGAAATCCTTGGAATATTTGGTTTGGGCGGAAGTGGACGTACCGAATTGTTAGAAAGTATTTATGGCTATAGGACACTAGCAAGTGGAAAAGTTATCTTGGATGGTAAGAGTAATAACAAGCTAACCCCTGCAGACTCCATAAAAAATGGCATGGTATTGATTTGTGAAGACCGTAGAGGAAAAGCACTTGTTAGTAGTTTGAGTGTGAAGCAAAATGTCGTACTTTCAACCATAGACAACTATGCAAAAATGGGTGTGATTAACGACAAGAAAGAAATTTCGGATACGCTAGATAAAATTAATAGCTTAAGTATTAAAACAGAAGGCCCTAATCAGCCAGTGTTGCAGCTCTCTGGTGGCAATCAGCAAAAGGTTGTGTTTGCAAAAGCGCTTATGTCAGAACCAAAAGTTCTATTATGCGATGAACCAACTCAAGCAGTGGATGTCATAACAAGAGCTGAGATTCATAAGCTTCTTAGGAGTAAGGCAGATGAAGGCAATGCGGTAGTATTTGTCTCTTCTGATTTAAAAGAAGTGTTAGAAGTTTCTGATAACATAC
>JAEYRR010000120.1 GCA_023435505.1 Bacillota bacterium
CTCTTTATTGGTTTGTTTATACTGTATATGGTTGGAGTGAGTGTATAAAATACTTGGTGAATACCAAGATAAGAGGTGGATAATGGACAATATGGAGATTCTGGTTGTGGATGATGATAAAGAGATAGCTCAGTTAGTGGAGATACATCTGGTATCAGATGGCTATCAGGTTTTCATTGCCAACACCGCAGAAGAGGGATTACAGATTTTGAATAAGCAGGATATCAAACTTGCCATTCTGGATATTATGATGCCAGGCATGGATGGTTTGGAGATGTGTAAGAGAATACGCGCTATCAGTATGATTCCAATCATTTTCTTAAGTGCTAAATCCTCAGACCTTGATAAGATCAAGGGGTTAAGTGCTGGAGCAGATGATTATGTGATTAAACCGTTTAATCCATTGGAATTGACAGCTCGGGTAAAATCTCAGTTAAGACGCTATATCAAACTGAATCCGGCTACTCATGAAGCTGTAAACGAGGATAAGGACATTGTCATTGAACATATAACAATTAATAAAGACGCTCACAGGGTGATTGCTTATGGCAAAGAGGTGAAACTTACACCTATAGAATTTGATATACTTTATTTACTGGCGACTAATCTGGGTAAGGTTTTTAGTACAGAGGAGATCTTTGAATCTGTGTGGAACGAGAAAATGTTTGAAGCTAACAATACTGTAATGGTACATATCAGACGATTACGGGAAAAGATTGAGATGGATCCTAGGAATGCTGAAATTATCAGAACCGTATGGGGAGTGGGATATAAGATTGAAAAATAGAAGAAGTATTTTTAAAAGTTTTCGATTTGAAATCATTTTATACAGTATTCTAAGCCTTCTATATACCATAGTAACTGAGGTTATGATATATTACTTAGCCTATTATATTAAAACACTAATCCAAGGACTTAGTATTGCTGGTGAGCATGGAATCAGTCTATCTGAGGCATTAGAGTATATGGCGGATATGCCGATACAGAATGGGACAAGTTTTTTTGATGGTTCATCTACAACAGGACTGACCCACTCGTTAACCTCAGTATTCAATATAAATAGGGATTATCTGCTGGTTACTCTTATAATCGGGATTGTAGTAGGTATGCTTCTATTTGTTATTTACTTTCTGTTATTGACCAGAAGATTTTCTAATTATTTATATGAGATTTCCGATGGCATTAAGGTAATAGCAGGAGGTAATTTTAATACCAGAATACGAATTAAAAATGAAGATGAGTTTGCGGTTATTGCTGCTTCTATAAACAAGATGGCTGGCGATATCAGTAATATGATGGAGTATGAGCGTCGAAGTGAGGAATTAAAGCATGAGCTGATTACCAATGTAGCTCATGATCTTAGAACACCTCTTACTTCCATTATTGGGTATCTGGATCTTGCAAAAGACGATCAGATTGCCCTAGAAGAGAAAAACAGGTATCTTTCAATCGCCTATGATAAATCAAAACGTCTTGAAAATATGATTGAGGATCTCTTTAGTTATACAAAGTTTACTTCTGGAGAAGTGAGGCCACAGAAACGAAGAATGGATCTGGTAAAGTTCTTGGAGCAGATGATGGACGAGTTCTATCCAAGTTTTCAGGAATCGGGACTAGTGTATGAGCTAATCACACAGAGTAGGCGCCTAGAGATGGAAGCAGATGGTAATTTATTGGCGAGGGCGGTTGCTAATCTTATCAGTAATGCTGTTAAATATACGAGACGTGGTGAAAAAATAAGTATTGAATTACTTGAATATTCCAATGTAGCAAAGATTGTAATTACTAATTATGGTACAGAGATACCAAAAAAGGATTTACCATATATCTTCGATAAATTCTACCGAGTAGAAACTTCTAGGTCTGAGGCTACCGGAGGTACTGGTTTAGGACTTGCGATTGCCAAATCCATTATCAAGATGCATGACGGGGAATTGTCTGCAGAAAGTGAAGGAGGTAGTACTAAATTTATTATTGAACTACCTAATCAGGACTCTATCGATGGAGCATAAAGAAGGCTCTCGATAGAGTCTTTTTTGTTTAACGATCAAGGAACAGGGCAGTATAAAATATTGCAAAAATATTAAATAATTATAAAAGAAGAGAGATTAGAATACGATTATGTGTAAACACAAATCTGAAAAAGAAATGAATTTAACATAAATAATCAGACAATAAATTCAATTATACATAATAATTAGATATAATAGGATTATTACTGAAAAAACAAAATTCATTATATGTAATAAGTAGTTAATAATTTGTTAAAAATATGTTATGCAAAATGTATATATTTTGATTAGAATACAATTTTATTTTATGCAATAGATAGAGTACTACAACAGTAACACAAAACAGTAACTAGTACATCTTCCAAAAATAAACAGGAATTATTGACACCAATTTTTGGGATGATATAATTAGATATCCTTGGAAACAGGGAAAATCAATACAAGAAAAGAGGAGTAAGTTATGTATATTATTCACTCGTTTCTTCGTAGCTTTAAGGATAAGTTAAGATATTTTAGACTTGATAGGTATCGACCAATCGTCATGATAACTGCATA
>JAEYRR010000129.1 GCA_023435505.1 Bacillota bacterium
TCAATGGGAGGATGTAACCCGCTCATATATTCAAAAACTAATAAAAGGTAATCTTGTGTCAGTAAATGGAAAAGCCGTAAAAGCAAACTACAAAGTAAGTCTAAATGACCGCATTGTAATCACTGTACCTGAACCAGAACCTTTGGAGGTTATTGCAGAAAATATCCCACTTGATATTGTTTATGAAGATAGTGATATTATTATTGTAAACAAAGGTAAAGATATGGTGGTTCATCCTGCTCCAGGACATAACACCGGCACTTTGGTTAACGGGTTATTATACCATTGCAAAGAGGATTTATCTGGTATTAATGGGGTTATGAGGCCTGGCATTGTACACCGAATCGATAGGAATACTACTGGCCTTTTAGTCGTTTGTAAAAATGATAAAGCTCACAATAGCCTTGCAGAACAACTTAAAGTTCATTCCATTACCCGTAAATATGTAGCCGTAGTATACGGCACCTTTAAAGAATTAGAAGGCACAGTGGAAGGCCCAATTGGCCGCCATCCCGTTGACCGTAAGAAGATGGCAATCAATCATAAGAATGGAAAACCAGCTGTTACCCATTATAAAGTATTAGAGCAATTCTCTAATAAGTATTCTTTGATTGAATGTCAATTGGAAACAGGGCGCACACATCAAATCCGTGTTCATATGGCAAGCATTGGACATTCATTGTTGGGAGATGACGTCTATGGACCTTCTAAATGTCCATATGCACTAGAAGGTCAAACTCTACATGCTAAAATACTAGGTTTCATTCATCCATCTACCAATGCTTATGTGGAGTTTGAGGCTCCGTTACCACCGTATTTTGAAGATTTACTAACAAAATTACGACAAATAAAATAATAACTACCTTTAAACTTAAGGATGAAATGGGGTAATATTATTGAAGAGAAAAGCCATGAGTAATATTGAGACATGGTTTCAAACCAAATCACCAAAGCCTCTTATTATTAAGGGGCCTAAAGGTGTAGGTAAAACTAGATTGGTCACTGATTTTTTAGCTACCAATACTGCAAATAAAATCTATATGAATTTTGAGCATAACCCAGGTCTGTTGCACCTTTTAGATTCGTCTAGTATGGATAATACGATTCATACCATTAACAATTATTTTGCAACAGATTCAAAGCGCGAATCTATTATCATATTTGACGAATGTCATTTATGTGAATCTATACTTCTTAATCTGATAACTTGGAATAAAGAGAGTTCTTTATTGCATTTTATCTTTATTTCCAGTTATCCTTTTGACATTTCTTTGGATCCGGATACCTGTGAAATTCTCACATTATATCCGATGGATTTTGAAGAATTCTTAGAGGCTAGTAATAACCAATGGTACATCTCAGTCATACGCGAACACTATAAAACCTTAAAACCGATCCCCACTATTGTACATAACGACATTTTAAATATATTTTATGATTACTTACTAATTGGAGGAATGCCAAGCGCAGTAAATGAATATTTAGCCTTAGAGTCTGTTTTAAATGTTTCAGAGCTTCATTACTCCATACAAAATCATCAATTAAACTGTTTACGGCTTCATAGTACAGAAACAAGCTATAGTAAGTTGGAAAGCTTGTATCAGACCTTAGACTTGCAGTTATCAAAGAAAAATAAGAAGTTTAAATACAATATGATTCGAAAAGGTGCCACGAAAAACCAATATCAATTAGAAGTAAAGACTCTGGAAGACTATGGCCTGATTTTATCATGCCTTCCTTTAGAAGAGAGTATGATAGGGCAAAAGCTATATTTATATGATGTCGGAATTCTTGTTACCAAGGCAAAGATGAATCTTTCCTGTAAGGAGCTAACCCCTAATTCAGAGCAATATAAAGGATTTATTGAGAATTGTGTTGCTCAAAATCTAGTCTCCAATGGCTATTCACTTTATTATTGGGAATCTGGCTCACAGGCAAAAATAGATTTTATACTGAATAAGAACAATACCTATATTCCAATAGAAGTATATAGTGATGAACATACCAAATCTAAATCAGTTAATATTTTTACTAATACATATGAGATACCTTACTCTATAAAAGTATCTCCAAAGAATTTTGCAGAGCATCAGCACATCCAATATGTTCCTTTATATGCAGTATTTTGCATTGAACTTATTGACAGATAAGTTCTATTGAGGTAGAATTAATATGTCTCATTAAATCTACAACAGTAGATTTGCTTTATATTTTAGAGATTCTTAAAATTTTATAAGTGACATTTTGTTCTATTACTGTAGTATTATTTTGTTTTATCGTTTTTCTTATTTTATTTACAGGATGGCAAATCCTCATAAAATGATAATTCTACAATGGTCGTATACTCAAAAGGAGCGTACTTTGATGAAAGAAATTAGGCTACATGAAGGTGAATTGAATATTATGGAACTTCTTTGGTCCAACAAATCACTTGCTGCTAAAGACATCGCAAAGATTATCAAAGAATATATTGGGTGGGAGAAGAACACTACCTATACTGTGATTAAGCGATTGATAGAAAAAGGAGCTGTTGTTCGAGAAGATCCAGGGTTTGTCTGTAAAGCAGCTATTTCTAAACGCACAGCTCAGATAACAGAAACCAGAGTTCTGCTTAATAAGTTCTATAATGGTTCCTTATGTAACTTCTTATCTGACTATGTCAAACAACAGGATTTGACATCTCCAGAAATCATGGAATTGCAACGTATCTTATCTGAACAAAGATTATGATTTTAAATATATATTTATAATACTTACATATTATTTACCTCTTATTTTATCCATCAAGCTATTGATATGTATTTGGATATTATTAGAGGTTTTTTTATGGCAATTACGAAAGAAGTATTTTATACGTAAGAAGTGAAATATGGTATATGGGGGAGCGTTATTAATTCTATGGAGAAGAAGTTTCCATCTTCGTATTTGGATAGTTATTTACTAGAATGCGGTTATAATGGCTATTCTAGTATTGTATTTGCAAATGGACCAGATATTCTTTATGAAAAGTATATAGACGGAATTAATTCAAAAACCAAACAGGATATTTCATTTCTTGTTCCTGGTATTTTAAGTTTATTAACAGGTATTGCTATAGATCGGCATTACCTTAAAAGTGTTGAAGTGCCAATACGTACTATTTTACCTGAATTTGATTTAGGAAGAGATCACCTTCATCGCGTTATAAAGGTGAAGCACCTACTTTCCATGAGTTCCGGATTATTATGGAGCAGTAGTAGGCACTGGCTAAGGCCTATTTATTACGATCTGCTTAACTTAGATAACACCTCTGAAGTGTTAAGTGATATCTTAGTTTCGAATGTACCTGGAATGCAGTATAGCTACAAAGAATGGGATTATCTATTACTTGCTGTCATTTTAGAGAATGTATTGAATGTATCGCTGAATGAATTTTGTCAAGAAGCATTATTTCGTCCACTTGGTATACAACTAAACGAAGACAACTTTAATATTTCTAGTAAAACAATTATTCATAATTTATATGGAAATCAACATAGTTTCTCATGTTCCGTAGATGATATTCATAAACTTTCTCAGATGTTGCTAAACAATGGGATGTATGGAGATAAAAAGATATTATCCAGAGGATATATACGAGAAATGTTGCAGCCACAGAAGACCAATGAAAACTATGGTTATCTATGGTCTTTGTATCCATTTGGATACGGAATAGTCGGAAGCTGTTCTCAAGGCCTTATTATAAATCCAGAACAAAATGTTATCTATATACTTTTATTACAGGATAAGTATCAAAACATTGAATACAGAGGCATTTATGCAAAACTATTAGAAAATTTATTGTAATAATGAGAAGATCATTATCTATTATAGGACAGAAGGTTTTCTGCGATTTATTGAGAATGATTATCAAGAAAAAGAAGTGAATTTAAAATTGATATAAGTGGTATCTTAAGCACACATTTATATCAAATAGAGTATTTAGATTTATTCTGACATGTAGATTATGTCAGAATAATATTATATATGATATTAAATACGATAGATTATAATAAGTTGAAAAAGAAATAGTTTCATAAGATTATTTTATTTTTTACTTTATTTATATTCTAGATTACTAAGTCACATATAATTGCTTACACTTGATTATTATTCATCCAGATGAAATATTACACTGATGCAGCAATGATATCCATTAGAATTCTAAATAACTATATATAAAAGATTTTAAAAGATTTACTCGTAAATGAATTATTCAAAGAGCTGTAGCGAAATGCAAACTAATGAAGCTATAAATACAGAAAAATTGCTTAATATAAGATAGCAAGTTATTGTAATGTAGTACAAATATAGTAAAACCTTTCATATAGCTTCAAGACTAATATAATGGCCAGGAAAGAGCCTAAACCCCTTACCACATAAAAAGTATGCCATATTCTTCGTTAAACTTGCGTTTCGCGAATAGTTATATATAGCTTTAAAACCACTATTTTAGTTTGTTGTCCGTTGTAAATTTAACTTAAAGTATAAATATGTATAAACTTAAAGCGTAAAGACTCTCCTTCATATTTTGTTTCCACTTTAAGTTTTATCTATAAAAAATTTCAATCTTACTTCCAAATATTATTACTATCATTTCTACTATTTTGCATTATGATATAAAAGACTATTAAACAAAAGGAACGAATACGTATGAAGTAATACATATTTGTTCCTTTTATATTACAGATAGTGTTATTCAGAACTAAAAATAACGACTGGATTCTATTCTTTAAGTCCAATGTTTTCTTCTGTTGGTCCTTTATGAATCCTCCCCCATTAGTTTATTTCGTTTTCTAATAGATTTAGCAACATTCTATCTTTAGCTTCATCACTTATCCAATTTACTATAGCCAGATTATTATTTGAAATCTTGTTAACTTTGTTGATCCATTTAATTTCTTGCTTTGCCTTCGATTTCAAAATTTGATTATCTGTTTGCTGATTATATATACTTGAATTCACTATCCACCACTTACTATGAATTCCTGCCCTATTTAAGTCTTCCCTTAAACGCTCTGCTTCATAAACTGGAGTAGCTTCAGGAAGTGTAATAATTAATACCTCTGTATAGTCTTTATCTCTTAATTTAGGAAGTAGTTGTTTTATTGATTCTGGTGTTTCCCCTCTTGAATGTTGGATTTCTCGATGATAACTTTGAGTTGAATCAAGTAATAATAAGGTATGACCAGTTGGTGCCGTATCAATTACTACGATTTCCTCTTCTGATTGCTTCACAATTTCTGCAAATGTTCGAAAAACAGCAATTTCTTGTGTACATGGAGAGCGTAAATCTTCTTCCACATATGCAATATCATCTTCACTCATCGTCTTTTTTGCTCGGGACAAAACATCTTCTTGATAATTCTTTAATTCTTTCTTCTCATCAATATGACTGATTCGTATACCTGGATATTGTTCAAGAACTAATTCAATATGTGCTGCAGGATCTGTGGTTGTTAAATGAACTTTCTTACCTTTTTTCGCAAGGCCAATGGCAACGCTGGCTGCAATGGTAGTTTTACCTACTCCACCTTTTCCCATAGTAAAAATGACTCTTTTGTTATTTACATAGAGGTCCTCTATTACATTACCTAAACATTGCAAATTCATTTCTTCTAGGCACTCAGTTTTAGTAGGCATGAATTCATTTGACAACATCGCCCTTATATTATCTAATCCAGATATTGCATATGGTCTCATTGGAATCATATAAGTAGTAATTGATCCTAAATAATCTGATATTGAGTTAAGTGCATTCTTTTGTTTTAAGACAAAACGATTGGATAAGTCATCATTCACAGTCAACATTAGTCCATTTATTATTAAAATCTGATTGCGTATACCCAGCTCTGCTAATTCTATTGAGGCACGTTCTGCTTCTTTCAAAGGGGTTTGCTCTGGCCTTGTTATTAATACAACCGTTGTTAACTTACTGTTTGCTAGAGTTTTAACCGCTTCTTTATATATATCTTTACTCTCTTCCAACCCTGATAATTGGCCTAAGCAAGAGGCACCATGTGTGCTTTCACTTATAAAACTACTCCATGCAGAAGGTAATTGTAACATTCTTAATGTATGACCTGTAGGGGCAGTGTCAAAAATAATGTAATCATACATCTCGTTTATTGAACTGTCCGTAATAAAATTTGTAAATTCATTGAATGCTGCTATTTCAACAGTACAAGATCCCGATAATTGCTCTTCCATATTTTTGATAACATCTTCTGGTAACAACCCTCTATATGGATTAATTACTGATTCCCTATACTCTTTTGCTGCTTCTTCAGGGTTAAAGTTTGCAATCGTTAATCCTGGAGCCCCTTCTATGGTTCTTCCTTTGTTGTCTAAATCAACTTCGAATACATCCTGTAAATTTGAAGCAGGATCTGTGCTGACTAACATAACTTTTTTTCCAGCATCAACGTAATGTAAAGCAGTTGCACATGCTACAGAAGTTTTACCTACTCCACCTTTTCCTGTAAAAAACAAGTATTTTGTTAAATCTAAACTAGATGGAATATATTCTTGATACATATACTTGCCTCCTAACAACCACTATTACAGCAGCCATCCTCACCATTACAACAGGTACTTTCTTCATTACAGCAATCATCATTTAATTCAGAGGAGCTTAGTTCTAGATACTTGCAAAACTCTTCGTTAGTTAGATATGCACCTTTCTTAACAACTTGATCATTCACTAATGTAATTGGTAAGATGTTAACTCCTTCTTGTTTTAATATTTGTTGAACTAATCTGTTTTTTACAAATGCTTGTGGGGAATGATTTAAGTTGTACCTTTCTATACTAATTCCCTTTTTATCAAGTTTGTTAATTACAGTTGCTACTCTTAGTAATTCTGGATCAATACTTGGCCCGCATACACCACTAGAACAACACATTGCAGGATCATAAATTTTAATACTATTCATTTTCAACATCCTTTCCTTTTCCACTCTTACAACTACTATTACTATTTTTACATATACAATCTTCGGTAGGAGTTATCAATCCTAATAAAAAATATATCAATTGATTTGCGTTAGGTATATTAAGTGAATACATGGTCCATAACCCATTCTTTCTGCTAGAAACCAACCCACATTCGATTAAGATCTTCATATGGTGAGATAATGTTGGTTGGGTAAACTCAAAGTTTTCTAGTATATCACATGCACACTGTTCACCACATGATAAAATATCAAGTATTTTAAGCCGACTTGGATCTGCAATTGCTTTTACAAGAATAGCTTCTTTTTCATAATTGTTATTCATTATACTCCTCCTTATATAGATGTTTATCTATGTGTTATATTATATAGATATATTTCTATGCTGTCAATATTTAGTAGTTTTATTTATAACATCACAGTTTCATTATATTGAAGTATATCTATATCGTATTCACTCACAATCAAATTGATACTATTAAATTAAACTTCCTAGTCAATATTTTATATATTTTTAGTTTATTATTTATTCATAATCTGCACTTATGCGATTATCTCGTATTTCTTTAAAACTTTTCGATATTCTAATTCTCAATATATATCGTACCTTCTAATTCACAATGCCTTTACATCTTCCATCCCCTCCCTTGACAAGTCAAAAAAGCTACAGAGATTTCTCTGTAGCTAAACATCAAACATTTTAATACGGTAGTAAAGTCTAACTTATATCTTTTCCCCTCATTAAAAGA
>JAEYRR010000181.1 GCA_023435505.1 Bacillota bacterium
TGCTGTTACGGTTACTGATGTTGATGCAGGGGATGTAACAGTTACTGATAATGGCGATGGAACTTACTCCTTCACAATGCCTGCTAAGGCTGTAACTCTTGCTGTAACATATACAGATAGTGCATATGCAATTACGAACGATGCTATAAATGCTGCTACAATTGAAGTTAATAGTGTTGCCGCTTCAGCTGCTAAAGCTGGTGATACTGTAGTTATAACTCCAAAGGCTGTAACTGATAAATATGTATCTGCTGTTACGGTTACTGATGTTGATGCAGGGAATGTAACAGTTACTGATAATGGCGATGGAACTTACTCCTTCACAATGCCTTCTAAGGCTGTAACTCTTGCTGTAACATATGCAGATAGCACATATGCAATAACAAACGATGCAACAAATGCTGCTACAATTAAAGTTGATAGTGTTGCCGCAACTGCTGCTAAAGCTGGTGATACTGTAGTTATAACTCCAAAGGCTGTAACTGGTAAATATGTATCTGCTGTTGCAGTAACTGCTGCTAATGGTGATATAACAGTTACAAACAATGGCGATGGAACTTACTCCTTCACAATGCCTTCTAAGGCTGTAACTCTTGCTGTAACATATGCCAACCCTTTAACTGGTGTTGCTCAATGGGGTGGTACTGGTAACAATACTTTATGGTTAGCATTACAGGATAATGGTTCTAATGGCGGAATAGCTACATTAGACAAATTAACAAGTGTTACATTTGTAGATAACAAGAGTGCTACTGTACATACAATGGATTCATCTAAGATAAAATTAATCGATGGTAATTGGGCTGAGTCTAATTGGGATGCTGTGTTAGCCGCAGGTGGACATGAATCTGCTACATCCTGGACATTCACAATGGTATATAATGGAGTGGTTTATATAGCAACTGTAAATCAACCATAATCCATTATTAAAAGTTTTAGACAAAAGTAGCTCTAATGTCAATAATGGTGCAAGTGCTATGCACCTGCACCATTATTTGAGATAGAGCAAATATAAAGAGCTGAAACTTCAATATGTTTCAGCTCTTTTCTTATATATAAACAATTCTGAGGGTGTTACTTTTACAAAGCAATCTCTAAATATCCACCATATTTTTTCATGTAAGTCTTCTTAGCATTTCTTTATAAATCTTTAACCCATAAGATTCTTTACTGCTATCTTTGAAAATACTTTTTTCATTACTATTTACGTTATAGGTTAAAAATACATCCAAATCTCCAGAGCACTTTTCTTCTTCCATGTACTTACCATATCGAGGAATAATTTCATTAATAATCTGCTGTGTTGTTAGCTTTATCTCAGTGCCACTCATTTTTTTACTATCATAGTCGTATCGTAATAATAAATTACCTCCACATGGATATAAATATAAATAATAACCCTCATTATGATAATCCCAAAACCAATTCTCTCCGTCAGCTCTCATATCATCTACTGCTTTAAATTCTTTTGGAAAATCATCTTTTTTAATTATCGTAAATGTTTTATCAGGAATATTATATATGGCTATATTGTAGCAACCGTCTTTTACCTTACCTGGTAACATTACAATTTTTTCTTCATAGAGAAACATTCTATTTACATTAATAGTACACTCCTCTGGAATGCGATCAAAGGACTTAATTACGCTATTCTCTAAATCATAACAATATAAAGTTTTCGTATTGTCAATAAACCATAATTCCTGTTCAGAACAAGTTAACGATATAATATAGTTTTCTGTTGGAATACCTAATGAAATCGTATGTAGTCTTAAATCTGCCAGTTCTATTTCTACAATACAATTTGTATGCTCAAAATTTAAAAATACATACTTGGAATTACTGTCAAGTAATGACTCCCTAATCTTTCTATCTGATACCTCGTTCCAAATATAATGTTTGCTTAAACGTTGTGACTCTAGATCAAATTGTATAATAGGATAATTAAAACTTTCTGGAATCATATAAACCATATTCTCACATCTGGCTATATTGGGAAGGTAATACCCTTTTTCATGAAATCCTTCTATCTCTAAATCATATTTACTAATTTCAGTTGTATCTAGCGAGTATGAATATATACTTCCCTCAGATGTCCAAGGAAATAAGTATATCGTATCGTTAAAATATATTATTTTAATAAAATATGAAAAATAGTTAATTAATTTTGGATTTATACAAATTAATTTTTCTACTACTAAATCACTTTTTCTTATTATACATATATCCTGCGTATAGTAATTTAACGTATAAAATTTATCATCTATATCAATAAAATTACTACAACACAAGAAGGTATAGTCATATCTCATAAAATTCACCCTATTATATCCTCTATACTAATGATTTCATTATTCGTTAATTCCCTTATTTCATTTAGAATCTGATTCTTTCCAGAAACTGGAGTTACAATGATTATAGCATTATTCTCTTGTACTAACAGCTTTGGGCTTTTTATTACAAAGTTGTACTGTTTTGTATTCACTTTATTTTTATCGTATATATTTATGATGTTAACTTGATTCATTATAATTTTAGTAAAAGCCCGTCCAATAACACCATATCCATAGACTACAACTCCACCGGCACCATATTTCGTTAGATCATTATGAATCCTCTCAATAATTGATTCGGAATTATGTATAAATGTTTCTAACACCTTTATTGTCCGTAATCTTGTCTCGGCATTTGTAAAATCGGCATACGATCCAGTTTCACTTGCCAATCCGCCACTCCAGTCATCCACTTTTTGATTTTTAAATATCGGGTTATCCATAACAGCAAGATACTCTCTGTTATAAGGATGATAAGGATTTCTAACATCAGCAAACCATTCGACTTCTCTAGGTAAACCTCCCCATGGTTTATATGGTCTCAATCTAATTAAATCTGGTGTATACTCTTCCAAGCATTTCTTCACAAAATCCGGCATAGTTCTAAAATTTCTTTCCTGTACTACAGTGGCTATTTCTAAATAATCAATGATTCCCTTGTCTCTTAAGGACTTTATAAATTTAAGATTCTGCTCTATTTTGGTGATTGGATACTTGCATCCTGAAAGATACTGATATGCCTGTTCATCCAAGCTCATTACACTTATATAAACTTTTAGATTGTACTGGCCAAATCTCTCAATTTGCTTCCAATGCTTTTCATCAAACAAGGATCCATTACTTTCAATCTCGACAGTTACTTCCTCAGGTGGAAACTGGGGTTGCCATTCTGAAAGTATCTTTAAAATACTTTTGCTAACAAAAAACTCGCCACATCCATTCGCACTAATATATTTAATATTGGGCAGTATTTGCCTAATCCGAGACTCAATTAATGCATAATTTTCTTTTAAATCTCTTGTTTGATTCTTTCTCATCTCATTATGTACAGTACAACTTGTACATTGATAATTGCAAATTCTCTCATACCCCAAATAAAGCCGCTCTGGATATTCTGGAATTTCGTCTATTTCAATTCGCATTTGCTCTATGATTCCTTCTGCCAAATATGGACATGCATCTATATCACAACAAGAATAATCTCCCTCGATAAGCATTTGACGTAATTTATTAGCTTTCTCTCCATGATATATTTCATAAAGATTATTATCTTTCAAATTACCAATTACTCCAGTATCATAGAGCCATCCACATAGCCTGACATCTCCATCTATATTGCTTAACTGTAAGAAATTCAAAGCCCTTTCACATATCTTCATATCAAAATTCTCCTTGATCAAATACAGATTCGTATATATCGATTCATAAAGCTTTTCTCAAGAATCTCCTCAACTTCTTTGAAATTTATATCATTTAAGCAGACACAGACTGCTGCCATGCTCTCATTCAGTTCTGTTATCTCATAGATTGGTTTATTCAAATATTCAGGCTTCTCTCGATGTCCTGAGGATACTACAAAACCTTTAAATTCTATATGAAACTTATCTAATTTCTCAGCAAACTTTTTTGCCTTTAATCCTGCTCCAAATACATACAAATCCCATGTACTATTCTTAGCCTTCTCAATCAATTCACTTACTTTAGCAGGCATATAGTCCTGACATTTCATTAGATTCTCTTTATAGATGATATCAAGTATATCATCTATACTATGAGATGTACTTTCCGATATTGTATCTAATAAACTATCTAGATCCTTAATTCTGCAATTTTGTTTAAGCCACATGTTAAAAGGCTGACATGCAATCTGATATATGCGCTTTCTAATATTCTGACCAAAATATTGATGCGTATAATCATCTAGTTTTAATAGAAATAGAATATACTTACATAGATAATTTATATAGTAATCATAGTCTTTCCTACATTTATAGCTCCAGGATTCACTATGCATATGATTTCTAGTACACCAGACCTGATCGATGTAATAGATATCTCCCATATATGCACAAAAGAATCTTGTGGGATCATCACCTACTGGTGCATCATATAGAAAGTCTGGAATCTTAGGTATATACTCACTTCTATAAAAAAACGAAGCCGTTGGAACCCTTCCTTTATAACACATAAAGGCTTCCTCTAATCCAACGATTCCTTCCTTAAGACCAGTTATAGCATTAAACTCTTTACCCGTATCCCAACATAACCATTTGGCATTATGAATACACATTGATATATTTGGCTTTTCTTCCATAAGTTCATACTGTTTTTGCAGCTTATATTCATATGTCCAACAATCATCGCCCTCACACAAGGCAGTATACTTTCCCACTACTAGTGAATGAAGATATTTATGAACTGCCATTGGGTCCTTGCCACATTGATTCTTTTCTTCATAAATGACTGTTAATCTATCCTTATATTTTTTTTCATATTCCTGTAAAACCTCTATTGTTCCATCAGTAGATTCATCATCATGAATAATAATCTGATATGGGAAGGTTGTTTTCTGCATTAAAAAGCCATCTAATGTATCCCTAACAAACTTAATATGATTATATGTATAACAAATGATAGAAACCTTTATTTCAGTATCATAATTCATGGTTATATGTCCTTTTCTACTTTTATTTCTTCCCTACTCTTCTACTGTAGCCAAAAGAATAATTGCATCTGTCATTGTAGCTTTATACCTTAAGTACATCTTATACTCTGGTACAATACTTTTTAGATATACTGGGATGTCTTTTAACAGATTGTCACCAAACCCTACTGTACAAACGATATTTGGCTTTTCATTTTGTATCATATTCCTAGCACCTTCTAACGTCTCCTGCAATCCTTTGGTATAGTTTATTTTCATAACAGTTACTTTTGGCCTATTATTCATCTCCCAAACAGCATCAATGGATAATGTCTCAATATCTTTTCCGTTCCCTTCACTTATTAATGAGTGTTGCCTTTCCACTTGCTCTTCCTTTACCTTTGCCATTCCTGAAAAAGACCACAGTGCGCAGTTAAAACATTGTATATTTCTAATTTTTCTGGTCTCTACACATCGCTGCAACTCATTATAATTGTACGAATCTATTTCAAATGCCCATATCCCACTATATCCTTTACTATT
>JAEYRR010000195.1 GCA_023435505.1 Bacillota bacterium
ACCTTAGCACCTGGATTCACTACTCCGATTACCGGAATATCTACTTCTTTCTGCATCGTCTCCAAAGCAAAGGCAGTCGCAGTATTACAGGCAATGACGATGGCCTTTACCTTCTTCGTCTGTAAAAACTGAAAAACTTGTCTAGAGTAGGTTATCACTGTCTGCTTGGATTTACTTCCGTAAGGAACTCTGGCCGTATCTCCAAAATATATAATAGACTCATTGGGAAGCTGTCTCATAATCTCCCGTGCAACTGTTAGTCCTCCTACACCTGAGTCAAACACACCGATTGGGGCTTCGCTATACATCGCTTACTCCCTCCTATTCTTGGTACCTACTTAATCCTAACTGAATTAATTTCTCTACCAGTCTTTCTTTACTGATTCCCTTTGCTTCCCAAAGCATAGGATACATACTGATGTTGGTGAACCCCGGAAGGGTATTCAATTCATTAAATACAATCTCTCCCGCTTTCTCGTCATAAAAGAAATCTACTCTGGCTAACCCACTACCATCTACTGCCTTAAATATGGCAACTGCAGCCTCTCTCATCTGATTCTCCACGCCTTCAGGAAGCTGTGGATGAATGTCAGTTTTGGATTCTTCATTGTTGTATTTGGCATCATACGTGTAGAATTCAGCAGCTGCGATAACCTCACCTACTCCAGATGCTTTGACATCCTTAGAGCCAAGTACCGCACATTCAATCTCTCTTCCCACAATAGTCTCTTCTACTAAAATCTTATGGTCATGCTTTGCAGCCAACCTCAATGCACTCTCTAATTCCCCTCTGTCATGGGCTTTACTTACACCCTGGGAACTTCCGGCGTTAGAAGGTTTTACAAAAACAGGATAGGATAGCTTGTCTTCTATTCTCCTTACCTGCATAGCCATATCTGTTAGATGGTCTGCATATACTGCCACATACTGAGCCTGGCGAATATTAAGACGATCTACCACAATCTTAGTATATAACTTATCCATGGATATACTGGAAGCTAATACTCCACAACCCACATATGGAATTCTAGCAAGCTCCATTAATCCCTGTACGGTTCCATCTTCTCCATAAAGACCATGTAGCACCGGAAAAATCACGTCAATTTTCTTCACTACCACTTTGCCTTTTTCTATAAAAAGTACACCATGATGACTAGCATCCGGTGAAATTACAGCATTTATCTGACTTTTCTCCCACTGTCCGGATACAATGTCCTCTTGTTTTTCAACTTTAAGCCAATGGCCATCTTTTGTAATACCAATCAGTACTACATCATAGATTTCCTTATTTATATTGGAAATTACTGTATTAGCGGAAACCAGTGATACCTCGTGTTCAGAGGACTGACCACCAAATAAAACACCTACAGTTAATTTACTCATTCTGTAATTCCTTTCTTGTACTTTAATAAGCTATATTGTACTCTTTTTATATATATTATTCAAGCCATAATACCTTGTGATAAAGGTTCCAAATCTTATCATTTTCTATCAAATATATTAATATTTGATACCCTATATTCTAAAATAAGCTGGCTAACCAGTCTACAAGCCAGAAGTGATATTCCACTTTTTCCTCATTTGGAGGGGCTTCTGGTGTAGGGGAAGGTTCCTCTGCAGAAGAAATGCTGTCATATTCCTCCTCAGTCAATACATGTCGAAGTTGGTCCTTTGAATCCTCTGGTACGATGCTGTAAGTTTCATTTACCATACAAAGATTTGGGAACATCACACACCACCAGTTCTTACCCTCTGCTTTTCCGATTAGGATACGGAAGGCTTCATATTCCCCTGCAGGAAAAGTCAAATCTCCATATACTTTAGCAGGGAAGTAGTAATTCTCAAGTCTTGCCGTTACATTATATTGATATCCCTCTTCATTTATTACCTGTCTGGCAACCTGTAGAATGTCCTCTCTGTGAAGGTTAATCATTTCCTCTGCTTTGGCCTTACTGTCGGAGTTCTTTAAAAGTTCCTGCATGTAGAGCACTACTGCATTCTTCACCTTTAATTTTAATGCTTGATCTTTATCACTATCACTATTGGCTAGGACATGGAATCGTATAATCTCCTTAGCAATGTTGTGCTGAATATCAGCATTGCTTTCTCTGGAGTTTAGGCATACGATTGCTGTTATAATCAATGCTATACAAAGTCCTTTTAGAATTTTCAGTTTTCGTATTCGTTTCTTATGTATGACCTCTGTCTCTTTCACATAGACCTCCAATGCATCATTTGTTTTTGTTTCTTTCACTTCACTTGAATTCTCTATTAAAAGATTGTGATCAAAATGTTCCATATAAAATCCTCCTATCTGTTACTAGCTAAAGTATTGCCAGTATGAGAGGACTTATACGGTATATCGTAATATTGATAAATCATCTCCTCTACACAAGAAAGGATAACTTGTCAAAGCATTAAGTTCTGTGTATAATTATGTATACAAAGTACAGAATAGAGATAGATATACAAAGAGAAAGGAAACATCACATGCATACAATTAGACTAAAAGCTATGGCTAAAATAAATCTTGGATTAGATGTAGTAGGAAAACGACCTGATGGCTACCATGAAGTTCGAATGATTATGCAAAGCATTAATTTATACGACTCTATCTCTATCACAAAAACGAAGACAAATAGCATTAAAATTAGTACTAATCTGCCTTATTTACCAACTAATGAAAACAATCTTGTATATAAAGCAGCTGATTTACTATTAACGGAATTCCACCTACCAAAGGGCCTTTTTATCTCCTTACGTAAACACATCCCAGTTGCTGCTGGTATGGCAGGCGGAAGCTCTGATGCCGCCGCAACCTTAGTGGGTATCAATAAATTGTATAATCTTGGATTGTCGAAGAAAGATCTTATGAAGCGAGGAGTGACCTTGGGAGCTGACATACCATTCTGTATTATGCGTGGAACTGCTCTGTCAGAAGGAATTGGAGAAATCCTTACTCCTATACATGGAATGCCGGACTGCCCGATTCTTATTGCAAAGCCTGATATCAGCGTTTCTACCAAATACATTTACGAGAATCTTCGTTTGGATAATAGCACTCACCATCCTGATATAGATGGACTCATACAATCAATTCAGACACAGGACTTATCCGGAGTCGCACAGAAAATAGGCAATGTCCTTGAGCGAGTTACCGTAAGTAAGTATCCTGTAGTGGAAGAAATCAAAAATTCTATGAAGGAGAAGGGTGCGCTGAATTCCTTAATGAGCGGAAGTGGCCCTACTGTTTATGGAATCTTTTCAAATAAAGAAACTGCATGCAAGGCCATGGAGCACCTAAAAAGTACCAAGCTGGCAAAGGATGTTATTCTGACCAGCTGCTTTAATCCACATGCATAACCCCATAATAGAATATAGAAAGGCAAGGGATCAAATATGGATAATGGCTTACAAGTAACTACAAATGAATATTTACCGCTTCGTGATGTTGTTTTTAAGACTCTTCGCCAAGGAATACTGATGGGAAATCTAGCGCCAGGACAACGGCTAATGGAAATTCAACTAGCTAATCAGTTAGGCGTAAGTAGGACCCCAATTCGAGAAGCTATGAGAATGCTAGAATTGGAAGGTCTAGTAGTTATGATTCCTCGTAAAGGCGCACAAGTGGCCAAAATCAGTCAAAAAGGTCTACATGATGTTTTAGAGGTACGCAGTGCCTTGGAGGATCTCGCTATGGAGCTATCCTGTCAAAGGATTACAGAAGATGAGTTGGTACAGTTGAGATCTGCTATAGACAATTTTAAAAATGCTGTCAAGAAAAAGGACATCTCTCTAATTGCACAAATGGATGTAGTATTCCATGATATTATCTATGCTGCTACGAAAAATGACCGTCTGATTGCAATTTTAAGTAATCTCCGGGAACAGATGTATCGGTATCGTATGGAATATATAAAGAACTTCTCTAGCCATGAGGGTATTATAACAGAGCATGAATCTCTTTATACCGCGTTATCTACCCATGATACTGAAATGGCCAAAAAAACCATACGAAATCATATTTACAACCAAGTAAAAACCGTAAGCCGTAGTATTGAGGGGTAGTAACCGATTTTTATGTCTATAAACTTTTTATCATTTCATCCGATATAGTATATAAGAAACTGTAAACAGATTGTTATTACCAAGGAGGGTGATAAAATGGGTATAGAGGCTGTAACAAATAATAGCTCCGGTTACACCGGTTCTAGTAGCAAGGTTTCCTCTAATCAAACCAATAGTGCCACGGAGGCCGTAGTGAATCAATCCACTATAAGCAAAGACAACTCTGTTGCTGCTGTCTATGAAAAAAGTAATTCCTCAACGTCCCCTAAGACGGATTCGGCAACCATAGCCAAACTAAAACAGGATGCTGAAAGACGAAACCAGCAACTGCGCAGTATTGTAGAGCAGATGATGACTAAGCAGGGGAAGACTTATACCAATGCTTCCGATATGTATGCTTTCTTACGCTCCGGCAATTATGAGGTAGATGCTGCGACGAAAGCGCAGGCACAGGCTGATATTGCTGAGGATGGTTATTGGGGTGTTGAACAGACCTCAGATCGTCTGGTTTCTTTTGCACAAGCCTTAGCAGGCGGAGATTCCAGTAAGGCAGAAGAAATGATTGCTGCAGTGAAAAAAGGATTCGAAGAGGCTACAAAAGCATGGGG
>JAEYRR010000238.1 GCA_023435505.1 Bacillota bacterium
CTCCATTTGTTACAAGCGGTATCCGTCTTGGTACAGCTGCTATTACTACAAGAGGCTTTGGTACAGCGGATATGGATCAGGTTGCAGAGGCAATTGCTATGGTAATTGATGATGTAGATGCCAATAAAGAAAAAGCACTGGCTATCGTAAAAACGTTAACGGACAGCCATCCTCTATATGCCATATAGTCCTGTTTGAGAATCGAAAAAGATTCCCAGATGAGGGGTAAAGAATGTAAAAAAGAGTAGTAGAATACCATAGAACATAAATAAAATGCCGCCATAGTAATTCAGGCTGTCTCTGGATGGATTCATCGTCAGACAGTAGAAACTATGGCGGTAGCTTATTATATACCCAATGTAGTATATGATAAAATCCACTACAGTAAAGCTTCTCCCAATAATGCCACTGTAGGTATAAAAGGCAATCACAAAGAAAGCCATGCCAAGAGACATAGAGATCGCCTGATAGTAGAAATAGTTAGGGATTCTCTTTCCTATGGCAAAGTATCCAGCCAAAGAGGTCAGTAGAAAAGGCCAGTACAAAAGTTTTAGATGTTCCCAAACACTTTCTGATACAGCAGCAAAAGGAGCAGTAAAGCTACTGTCACCACTCCAACCATATGCAAAATGAAGTAGCACGCCCAAAGTGGAAGCGACAGCAAAGCTGATAAATTCATATAAAAGAATACGGTTTCGCATTAGTTGCTCCTTTACTTACAACTTTAGTTTAAGAAAACTGACAGTAGATTCAGATAAGTAAAGTATGTGCAAAAGACAAAATAGCTAATCATAATTGTACCGGCTTGCTTATTTAACTGACGATACAACATCATATTTCCAAAAACCAGAGCTAAAAATCCCCCGTGTAGTAGAAAGCCGAAGAAAAACCAGTGATACTTAAAGAAACAGGTTACCCATAGAGAATGAAGAATCAGCTGTGCTACACAAAGAGCCAGAGCCTTTTGCTTGTCATCTCGAAAGGCCCTTGTATTCCAAATCAGAAAAGTGGCATAACCCAACCCTGTATAGAACAAAATCCAGCCTAGTACAAGCAGAAACGTTGGCAGGGTAAGGGGAGGTTTTTGGAATTCCTTTAGTAAGGTATGGATCGCTGAAAAGTTGGCTATGGCAGTGATTAGCCCCAATATATTAGGAATAGCTAGACATATATATAATCGAAGTTGTCTGTTGGATAAATGCAAATAATCACCTTCATATCTTATGCTTGTTACAGTATATGTAAGTGTTTTTTTATTCATTCTAGGGAGTAACCTTTTCTTGCTGTTGGGAAATAAGTAAGTTATAATAAAATACTAATGGTGAATATTGAATTACAATATTGGAGGAATGGTTATGCATCTATTTAATGCAAGCTCATTATTTAATGAGGAGGGCATGAAAGAGCTTATAAGCCTAGGAAATGATCAGGAAAAAATTAAAAGTAAGATGATTGAGATTAAGAAAGCGCTACTAAAAGTGTATCATTTTAAAACTTATAATGTACCAGAGGATTTTACGACGGCTTCGTATTTGGTAGCTACCAATCATTTAACTGATTCAGATGCACCTTTAATCATCAGCTACTATTATGAGGTTATGCATCTGGTGAAAAAGACATATCCACAGATGTTTGTATTTGCGAAAGAAAATTGCTTTAATGGTGTTTCTATACCAATTGAATTAACGCCTGCACTGGAACAGGAAAAAGTGGTTGGGGTTGACCGTAAAAGTTCAGGTGGCTCTATGGCTGCGCTGAAAACTGCAGTAAGATGGTATAAAGATGGAGAGCAGCCAAAGCATTTTCTTATATTTCCTCAGGGAACTATATACGATATCAACAAAGATAAGGTAGAAGATATAGAGAAAGGGGCATTTTGGTTAGCAGGTTTCCTTGGGATACCTGTTTTACCGGGATTTATCGAGCAAGCGGTAGAAGGGGAGGAGAATCGCCTTATCTTTGCCGAACCAATTACCATACCAAAGGATTGTAAAGAATTTGACGACTATAAGAGTCTATGGCTGGAGAGAGTCATTGAGGCCCAGAATGAACTAGGCAGACTAACCGGAATTCCTGCAAGAGAAGCTGTTCTAGATAAGGAACATCAGACTAGAAAGAGATTTAGACCTGAATAAATTTAAAAGCATATCTCCCTTACTTAGTTTAAGTTGGAGATATGCTTTTATGGTTTAAATTAAGTTTAATAGCCCAGTTCTTCCCCTACTAATATTACCTTAATTCGGCCGGGAGTGCGGGACTTCCTTGTGATGACTGTATTGGTACAGATGCAGTCATCCGTGAGGCAGTTGACGCATTTTCCAATGTCAGCACATGGTGTATTCAGGTTTAGGCGTACAGCATTAGGAGGCCCTGCCATATTCTTTACGCGGGCCAGGGCAGATGGAAGATCAGGAGTAAGTTTATTCATCCCGGCTACTACTACAACATTTTTCGGCCCTGTAATGAGGCAGGCAACTCGGTTGCCATTGCCATCGATATTCACTAATTCCCCATCTAAGGTAATAGCATTGGAGCTTGTAAAAAAGTAGTCTGCGGTTACAATCTTTGCATATAGTTGAGATTTTTCTTCGTCCGTAGTAGCATCTGCTCTGTCATATACTATGTAGTCTGAATTCTTTAGGGCATCTAGTAGTCCAATTTCTTGTAAGGTTACTGAACCGCCCCACGTAACAGAACAGTCAGGAGTTAGAAAGCGCTTTATAGTTTTAAGGGCTTCTTCTCTGGTGCTACAATAGTAGCCTTCGATTCCTCTTAGGTTGAATTTTTTGATAAGATTGTCAGCTATCGTTTCATAATATTGCTGCTTAGGAGTCATTTCCATCGTTCCTTTCTATATTGATTGGATTCCTGTATTAGGATATGCCTTATACCAGCTACGAATCGGTTTTTAATATGAAAAGTGTAGCACACAATAGGTAAAAAGTACAGATTGTCTTAGTATAGATAGAAAAGATGTAAGTTTTAGTGTATAATAATAGAGATATGGACCTGCAAAGCTTGTTTGTTAAATAAAAGAAAGTCGAGAAGCGATATGTCAAAGTACTTATATATATCGGAAAAACCAAGCGTGGCAAGGGAGTTTGCCAAAGCGTTAAAGATAAACGGAACCAATAAGGATGGTTATATGGAGTCTAATGATGCCATTGTAACCTGGTGTGTAGGCCATCTGGTAACTATGAGCTATCCAGAAGTTTACGATCCAGCCTTAAAGCGCTGGACGATGGAGACGCTACCATTTGTTCCAGAAGAATTCCTCTATGAGGTAATTCCTGGGGTTCAGAAGCAGTTTGAAACTGTTAAAAGCCTTCTAAATAGAGAGGATGTTACCAGAATCTATGTCTGTACTGACTCTGGGCGAGAGGGAGAATATATTTATCGTTTAGTGGACCAGTTGGCCCAGGTTAGTAACAAGAAGGAGAAGCTTAGAGTTTGGATTGATTCCCAGACAGAGGAGGAGATTCTTCGAGGCATTAGGGAAGCAAAACCACTCTCTGCATACGATAATCTATCCGATGCCGCTTATCTTCGAGCCAAAGAGGATTATTTGATGGGAATTAATTTTTCCAGAATCATAACCTTAAAATATGGGCAAAATGTAAAGCAATATTTAAAGAGAGAGCGTAACATGGCCCTTAGTGTGGGCCGCGTCATGACCTGTGTTCTGGGCATGGTGGCAAGAAGGGAAAGAGAGATTCGATCCTTTGTGAAGACCCCATTCTACAGAGTAGTGGGAACTTTTGATCTATCAGGCAAGTTTGTAGACGGGGAGTGGAAAGCCGTTGAGGGCTCTAGATTCTTTCAGTCTCCGGCTTTATATAAAGAAAATGGATTTAAAGAAAAAGAGATTGCGTTAGGTCTTATAGACAGATTGAGTGAAAACCAGCCGGTGACGGCTGTGCTTGAGAATATTGAAAAGAAAAAGGAAATGAAAAATCCGCCTTTACTATTTAACCTTGCAGAGCTTCAGAATGAATGCTCTAGGCTATTTAAAATAAGTCCTGACGAGACCTTAAAGATTGTACAGGAGCTGTATGAAAAGAAATTGGTAACTTATCCAAGAACGGACGCCAGAGTCCTTTCTACAGCAGTAGCAAAGGAGATCCATAAGAATATCGGAGGCCTGCGTAATTATATCCATGGTAAGGAATTT
>JAEYRR010000254.1 GCA_023435505.1 Bacillota bacterium
TTAGAAACCACTTTAGCCCCTGCATTGACATCCCCAATAATGATTATGCTTGTCTCTGATTCCAATGCTTGTCCAGAACGAAGGTTTCCTTTATAAAACTGTCCGGTGCTGGAGGATAACTCCATCAACCTATCGTTTAGTGATTTCTTAAAAAGTTCTTCTAGGGCTTCATCATTGGAAACAATGCACATAATTTTTAAATCAGAATTGGCATTGATTATATCTAATATTTCTCTTTCTTCCTCTAGGGAAAGCTCTCTTCCTTCAAAACTGATTGCCATAGAAGCATTACCTAGGAACTTCTTGGATTCGGAGAATTTAGTTGCTATATGCTGTTTCAATTCATTAAAGGGTATCTGACTATCCAGTACAACGATAATGCCTGATTTTGTGCCTTTGATTATTACTGAATTATTCATAAAAACCTCCTAATTGATTACATCAAAGCTTCAGATGAAATCATGGAGTACAGATAAATCTGTACTCACATATATTTAGTCATGTAGAGAATTACTAAGTGCAGGAGTTTTTACTTTCTCCTTTAATAAGCTGCTTCTATCATCTTTATTGAAATAATACTTATAAACGTTTCTTGTAACCTCAGCAGCATTACCAGAAGCGTACCCATGAGGGAGAACTGTGGTAACACTGATCTCTGGGCTATCATAAGGAGCATAAGAAACAAAAAGTGCATGGTCTGGAAGATTCTTATTTTCCTGTGCGGTACCTGTCTTTCCAGCTACAGTAAAGTTAAGATCCTTAAACAGCGACTTAATAGAACTTCTATCTCCATTCACTGCCATATTCATGCCTTTTAATACGGCATCCCAATAGGAGTCATTAACACCAGTAATCTTCTCAAATACTTTAGGTTTATTCTCTAATACTGTCTTACCATTAATATCAACTATTTTATTGATAATAGATAAATCATACACAGTACCTCTGTTAGCTAGACCAGTAACATATTTGGATAGGGTCGCAGCACTATAGTTATTAGTACCTTGTCCAATAGCGGAACGTACACCCTGATCATCTGAGATTTTTCCAGTGTATTCCGATTGTAATTCGATTCCTGACGGTTTACCAAAACCAAACATGGAGGCATATTTGCCTAGTTTGGATAGTGTCAAATCATCTTTGTAATTACCACTCTTTAAGCCAAGCTCCCAGCCTAACTCATAGAAGAAGTAGTTACAAGATACCATAAGAGCTTCAGAAACATTAATATCACCATGACTACCAGAACCAATCCAGCATTTTGGTGATGGAGTAATCTTTTCAAACACCAAATCATCATGGATCTTACGGTCTACGGTAATAACTCCTTCTTCGAGACCGGCTATAGAGGAAAGCATCTTATAAGTGGAACCAGGTGCTGTTAACTGCTGAATTGGTCGGTTAATTAAAGGAAAAGCATCACTAGCTAGCAGTTTGGAGTAATAGTTAGAGTCAATACGATTTGCTAGCTTATTATTATCATACCCCGGATAACTAACCATAGCCTTTACATTACCTGTTTTTACATCAGTTAATACGATAGAACCAGAACATGGATTTAAAGCTAACTGTCCAGGAGTTATCTCTAAATTCGTAATCTTCTCACGAATGAATCTGTAGGCAGAAATAGAACCGCTTTTCAGTTTATTAACATCTTCCTCATCATATTTTAACACATTTTGGTCAAATAATAAAAGACAAATTTCCTCGCCAGTAACTTTTTTATCATCGATCATATATTTGTAAAGAAGCTTGTTAAAATCAGTATCCTCTGTAAGTTGCTTCTCCAGATAATCTAAAAGTGCTTCATAGATTTCTAAGGAGTCATAATAACCATTGGGATCGCTAAAGATCTGACGATCTATCATTTCATTTCCTAAAGCATATCTCAGAAACTCACTTAGGGTAATAGTCCCTGCAGTATAGGCTTTAAAAGTTTCGTCATCCTTATCTATGGCATTGGTAAGAAGAATCTTTTGGCTCACAAGATAATTATAGATATAGCTTAGGTATTCCTGATATTCATCTGACTGATTCTTAGTTTTGTCCGGAGAGGAATAACTCATTATACTACGTAGTTTATCGAAAACATACTTTCTTCTATCTTTTAGCTTGTTATATACTTTTTTCTCTGTGGCAGTTGCATCATCTGCTGAAAACTGGTTGATGTCTAAGATGCCATTATCGATGAA
Source organism: Bacillota bacterium (assembly GCA_023435505.1). GTDB lineage: Bacteria > Bacillota > Clostridia > Lachnospirales > Lachnospiraceae > KM106-2. Next base: position 2,193 of record JAEYRR010000254.1, read on the forward strand.
AGAAAAATATACTTTTCTAATTGGAATAACCTGTTCCGTAGAATTACCCTTTTTAACAGTATCGTTATAATTAGGATGTATCTTTGTCAAGAGTATTCCTGCAAGTTCCTTTTCAATTAAATCATAGCAAGCCTGCTGAAGCTCAGCATCAATGGTGAGATACACATCACTTCCGCCAATTGCTTCAATGGTAGTAGTGGAACTTTCTATTTTATTGTCCGAGTTTAAAGTAACTGTATTAGTCCCTTTATTACCATGCAGGTATTTTTCAAAGTCGGCTTCGATTCCAGTCTTTCCAATCTGATCACTCCTAGCATAGATA
>JAEYRR010000058.1 GCA_023435505.1 Bacillota bacterium
CCAGCTGGTCAATGATTGCCTGTAGGTTTGTACCGCCACCAGAAACCAATACTGCTGCTCTTAACATAAGGTTACTCCTTTTTCCCCTGCCTTAATCTCACCAAGTAGATAAGGGGTCTCTCCAGCAAGCTTAATAAGGTTTATTGCCTTATCTGCCTGCTCTTTATCAACTGCTACCATCATACCAATCCCCATGTTATAGGTGTTGTACATCATTTCTTCATTGATATTTCCATCTTTACGAAGCATATCAAAAATTGGAGGAACCGGGTAGCTATGTTTGTTCACCACGGCGTGGGTTCCCTCTTTTAACATTCTTGGAATATTCTCATAGAAACCACCGCCAGTAATATGGCTACAGGCTTTTACTTCTACTCCACCTGTTTTTAATGATTTTAACGCTTTCACATATATCTTTGTTGGTGTTAGTAATGTCTCTCCTAAGGTAGCACCTAAACAGTCATAGTACGTATTCAGTGCATTAACATCCATATTAAATACCTTACGAACCAAGGAATATCCATTACTGTGGATACCGGAGGAAGCAATTCCAATGAGTACATCTCCCTCTTTGAGGGACTGTCCGTTAATGAGATCCTTTTCATCTACAATACCAACAGAAAAACCTGCTAAATCATATTCATCTACTGGATAGAACCCTGGCATCTCTGCCGTCTCCCCACCAATAAGTGCAGCACCAGCTTGTTTACAACCCTCAGCGACACCGCTTACGATAGTAGCAATCTTCTCTGGCTCATTTTTCCCACATGCTATGTAGTCCAAGAAAAATAATGGTTCTCCACCTGCACAGGCAATATCATTGACACACATTGCTACGCAGTCAATACCAATTGTATCATGCTTATCCATAATAAAAGCCAGCTTCAGCTTGGTTCCTACACCATCTGTTCCAGAAACTAAGGTTGGTTTCTCCATGTTTTTAAAGGACGCAAGGGAAAATGCTCCTGAAAAGCCTCCTAAGCCTCCCAAAACCTCACTTCTCATAGTGCCCTGAACATGCTTTTTCATCAATTCTACTGCCTTATAACCTGCCTCAATATCAACGCCCGCTTTTTTATAATCCATGCCTGTTTCCTCCGATTTTCTGGTTTTTATGCTACTAGTTCTTCTAGTAGTTTTATTTCATCTGTTTGATGTATTCTTCGTAACCAAGCTGTTTAAGTCTATCGGCCTTCTTAACAACAGCGTCCTTCATATCTACAGAATAATTTTTTAATCTCTCCAATAAATCCTTATCATTAGTTGCCAGTATCTTAGCAGCCAAAATACCAGCATTCTGAGCCCCATTGATTGCAACGGTTGCAACAGGAATTCCAGAAGGCATCTGTACAATGGAATAAAGTGAGTCCACACCGCCAAGAGATTTTGTATAAATAGGAACACCGATAACTGGAAGAGGGAAAATAGCTGCACACATACCTGGTAGGTGAGCGGCTCCTCCTGCTCCTGCTATTAGTACCTGAATGCCACGTTCTTCTGCAGTCTTCGCATATTCCATAAAAATATCCGGCATTCTGTGGGCTGAGATAATGGTCATCTCATATTCAACCTGTAATTCTTCTAATACCTTACAAGCCTTACTCATAATATCTAAATCTGAATCACTACCCATTAATATTCCTACTTTAGCCATGAACATTCTCCTTATACTCTTTCAACTTATTAGTTTAGTTAATCTACATATATTAATTTATTATTCAAAGTAATAAATGTCAAGATGATACTTGCATTTTCAAACGTTTACTTATACCAATTCCTAACTTATTTTATAACTTATTATAATAGATTATCACTTTATTCCCCAAGAGCGACATTTAATTCTTCCGTTCCCGGCAGGACAAATCGACCTTCTCTGATAATCGGTATTCTTTCGCCTTCAGGAGTGACTACTGCTATCTCCTTTAACTCATCATAAGGGATGGTGATATCTGTATGACAGTTAAAATATGCCTTCGTAATATCTGTCTTTCGCATCAGGGAACATTCATTATCTCTGGCAACTATCTCTTTTCCATCCGGATTAAAAACAGCAGTATCCTCACTGAACTTATAACAGGTATCCCCTACTGCAAAATGAGGTCCTGTCTTTTCTGCAATTAGGATTGGAAGAAGATTGGTAATGCCATACTTCTTACCCATACGATAAGCCGTTGTATTGGTTCCTATGGCAAATTCCCCAATTGGTAAGGTGTCATGATTATACAATAGATTTTCCTTCACAAAGGTCTTGTTCTTCTCTTCCTCAGAAAAATTCCCGCAGTTATAATCCACAATTTTACCGTCCTTAAATTCCAAGGTCAGATCCAGGTATTGTAACTCATTCATGTATACCTTAGTCACATGAAAATGTCCCTTAGTCCCTGTTAGTTTAGGGGAAGTAAATACCTCTCCTAACGGTATGTTGACATCTGCAAGACAGTTTTCAAAATTAGTCTGTCTGTCCGGTTGCTGTAGGGTTGGAAGTTGTATTATCAAATCTGTGGTATTACGTCCCCTACCTAAAATATGAACATACTGTCCTTTATCCAAGGCATCAATCATAGCCTGCTGTATCTTCTTATACTTTTCCTGATCCAGATTATTCACCTGTATCGTTTCTGCAAAAATCTCCTCAAATTTATCCCCAATGGATGGAACAGGATACGCTATAATCGTAAAGCTGTATTCACTGTTTGGCATATATTCATTCTGCAAAATAGCATTATCCTGCTGAAATTCCACATTAAGATCCTGCTGTTTTTTTGAAAGTCTGATGCACTCCTCCTTATTTTCAGGGGAAAATGCCTTCTCGCCAAAGATCTCTACTACAGCAGGTCCAGCAAACTGCTCCATATAGTCTTTTAACATCTCATAAGCACTCTTACAGCTTTCAAGTTTCTTGCTCATCATAGCACGGTTTAAGTAAAGTCCCTCATCAAATCGGTGATCATAGTCATACTGTCTGTTGGCACTGGTGGAACAATACCCTATTTTCAAATGCTGTCTCTTGTTCATACTTCTTACAGCTGCCCGATATATCACCGGTTTTAATCCCATAGCCTGAAATTGTAGGATAGCAGCTTTTATCATCCTCTCAAACCCAATGTTATATCGGATATTGACGATACTCTTTTTCGACATATCTATGTTATTGATTGCAAATCCCTTTTTAAAGCCTTCCGTATAAGTTCTTGCCATGTCCGCAATGACTTCCTCCGATTGCTTTGCCAAAAATTCAGATATCTTAATTTCATTTTCTGAAATATATTCACCAAAATAATAGAGGTAATCTGTGTCTGTAAGATCAGACTCCATAATAATATCTGTAGCAAAAGACATGGCAGGGTCAAACATTTCCCTAGTCCTACTTTCCATCAGGTAGTCATTGTAATCTCCCATATAGTAACGGATAGCAGAAAGTGCCCTTTTAGGCGTCTCTGAATTATATTCTGTATAGTAATGATAAATTTCTAAAAACAATTCCTCTAGAATCAAAAGATCATACTGTCTGCCTTCTACCGCATAGGCAATCAAGCCGCGAATCTCCGTATATAAGAAGCTAAGCATCCTGCCTTCTTCGATGCCCAGA
>JAEYRR010000067.1 GCA_023435505.1 Bacillota bacterium
GTGGAAGGCTATCAGCGGGCATTTAATCGGGAGTTTGGCTGTAATCCCAGTGAATATCTGAGGAATCCTATACCTTTATATTTGTTTATTCCTTATGGGGTCAAATATCAGGAGGTAAGAAAGGAGATCAAAGAGATGAAGAATGTAAAAAATGTATTTGTACAGAAAATCCATAAACCAGAACGGAAAGTATTGATTAAACGAGGAATTTCTGCAACCGATTATTTTGAGTACTGTGAGGAGGTTGGCTGCGATATATGGGGGCTGCTTACCAGTATGCAGAGCATCAGCGGGGAACCGGTTTGTTTATGGTTGCCAAGACCGTATAGAAAACCTAATACCTCTGAGTATGTTCAGGGTGTAGAGGTATCTCTTGATTATGATGGTGAGATACCTGAAGGCTTTGATGTAATTGAATTGCCGGCAACGGACTATATGGTATTTCAGGGGGAATCGTTCTTAGAGGAAGAGTACTGTCAGGCCATTGATGAGGTGCAGGAATCCATAAATCGCAATGATCCTACTATATGGGGATATGAATGGGATACAAGTCAGCCGCAGATTCAGTTAGAGCCGATTGGGAAGCGTGGATATATTGAGATGAAGGCAGTCAAGAAAAAATAGGTAAAATACATTGACATTTATCTATGTGATGCATATAATGGTCACATAGATAATTATCAATGTGAGGTGAAACTATGAGTGAGATGGATGTCGCACTTATTTGTAAAGCATTAGGAGAAGCTAATCGGTTAAAAATTGTAAAAATGCTGTCTGAAGGGGAAAAGTGTGGTTGCGTGCTATTAGAAGCCTTTGATATTACACAGCCTACCCTTTCTCATCATATGAAGATACTGACGGAATGCGGTCTAGTAGAAGCACGAAAGGAAGGAAAGTGGTCTCATTATTCCTTAAACTGTGAAATCCTGACTGTATTCCGTAATTTTATTGGGGATTTAAAATGTAATAAGACGGAAGGAGACTGCTGCCAAGTATGATAGGAGAATTTATACAGGATCAGATTCTTGGGATGAAGTGGCTTAATCATCTAATTGGAGCAGGACTTGAAAAGCTAGGGCTTAATCTATCCGGGAGACTTGGTGGAAGTATCCAATTTTTTCTTTACGATGTTATTAAGATTACGATACTTTTATGTACCCTGATTTTTTTAATCTCTTATATTCAAAGCTATTTTCCTCCAGAGCGTAGTAAAAAAATACTGGGAAGATTTCACGGAATTGGAGCTAATACCATAGCAGCGCTTTTAGGAACGGTGACTCCGTTCTGTTCCTGTTCCTCGATTCCCTTATTTATGGGATTTACAAGTGCCGGACTGCCGCTTGGAGTAACCTTTTCCTTTCTTATATCCTCTCCAATGGTGGATCTTGGTAGCTTAGTATTATTAATGAGTATCTTTGGGACCAGGGTGGCGGTGGCCTATGTAGTGGTAGGTCTTATTATAGCGATCATAGGAGGAACCATCATTGAAAAGCTGCATATGGAAGCCTATGTGGAGGACTTTATACGTAATGCCAAGAATGTTGAGGCTCAGGAAATAGAGACAACTAAAAGGGATCGATTGGTTTATGCCAAAGACCAGATGTTAGGTACGTTTAAAAAGGTATTTCCTTTTATATTAATTGGGGTATTTATTGGAGCCTGGATTCATAATTGGATACCGGAAGGTGTATTTGAATATGTTCTAGGAAGCAATAATCCATTTGGAGTTGTACTGGCTACTATAGTCGGTGTACCGATGTATGGAGATATCTTTGGTACAATTCCGATCGCAGAAGCGCTTCTTTTAAAAGGTGCTCAGTTGGGAACTATTCTGAGTTTTATGATGGCGGTTACCACCCTGTCACTGCCTTCTATGATTCTTTTATTAAAAGCAGTTAAACCAAAACTTTTGGGTACTTTTATTGCAATCTGTGTAGTAGGAATCATAATTGTAGGATATATCTTTAATATACTGCAACATGTGTTAATATAGGGAGGTTATAAGATGAGTAAGATTTTGTCAGTAAAAATATTAGGTGGAGGCTGTGCCAAATGCAATGCCCTTGAGGCAGCCACGAAAGAAGCTTTAACAGAACTAGGAGTAGAGGTATCTATAGAACATGTGACCGACTTTGGAGTGATTGCTGAGTATGGAGTAATGAGTACACCGGCGTTAGTAGTCAATGAAAAGGTAATTTCCTATGGTAAGGTATTAAACAGAAAGCAAATTGTAAAACTACTAAAATAGGGCCTTCTATTGACAACAATAAAACAATTGTGTATGATTATAAACAATTGAATAGTCGGCATAGGTGTCAGGGAAAAGCGGTTGCTTTTGCTCTGGTGAAAAGGGAAACAGGTGTAAATCCTGTACGAACTCGTCACTGTAAGTAGGGAATATATCTTCCGTCAGAGAGAATCTGATGAATCACTGGGATACTGGGAAGAGGAAGATATGTTATGATCTATAAGTCAGGAGACCTGCCTAAGGTCGGTACAAGGAACCAGTTTGGTTTCATGCCACGAGTGAAATGGTAGTACGTATATAGATATAGTCTAGCGTTGACTTTATCTCTTAGAATGCATGAGACCTCTTACCCAATGGTAAGAGGTATTTTTTTATAATGCTCTAAGTTAAAGATACTGAATAATGCTGCTAGAAAACTCATATAACCAAATTAGGAGCGCTTCCTTGTGAATCAATGTTCTCTACGGAAGGTACTTATTTGGTATTTTTGTAGAAATAATTATGAGGAGAAAAGAAATGAAAAAGAATCTTAAAAAAAGTAGTTTATTAGTAGTATTACTTATGGTGCTGGTAGTATCCTTATATGGATGCAGTGGAAAGAATGATGTAAACAAACCAACAGCTCCAGTAAGTGCCAGCCCATCTACAGAGGCAACCAAATTACCAGAGGCAACGAAGACACCAGGCGTGGTTCAGACACCGGTGGTATCTAACCCTGCATCCGAGAATCCATCTGTTATGAAAACTATTACCTTGGAAGTAGTAGACAATAAAGGGGAAAGTAAAATTTATAATATTAAATCGGATGCTGGGTCCTTATATGATGCATTACAAACTACAGAAGGCCTTAAATTAGAAGGTGCAGTAGGAGATTATGGGTATTACCTGAATGCTGTTAATGGTATTACAGCAGACTATGATAAAGACCAGGCATATTGGGCATTTTATGTTAATGGTGAATATGGCCAGACAAGTATAGATACTCAGCCGATTGCTGATGGAGATTCATTTAAATTAGTATATGAGAAAGCAAAGAGCGAATAATTTTAATAAGTTGGGATTAGATGAATTGGTCTAATCCCTTTTATACATTATGTAACTAAGCAAAGAAGGGTATTTTGATGAAAAGATTTTATAAGCTAGTAGTAAGCGTATTCATACTTTTATATGTCATTCTGCCGTTTGGCAGAGTATATGCATCCGAAGAAGCGACATATTCTGACACAGCGCATCATATTGAGCAGATAATAGAATATAAAATAAGAAATGAAAACGTGAGCAGCGTTCAGGAGCTCTTAGATTCTGTTTTTAGTAAAAAACCCGGAAACGGCATAACAGAAACCTATTGCCTTAGTCTTCGTGGCTATTATAAAGATCTAAATTATTCAGCTTATATCAATAAACTTACACAGTCGCTTAAGGATGAGGAAAATTGGAGCAGTATACAGCCACAGGTTATCCAAAAACATGCACTGGTCTATACTGCCTTAAGTAAAGAAAATCCTCTACTATCTTATGCCAAAGAGAATACTTTTGGGGAAAATGGTATTATGTCTTATGTGTATGGCTTATTTCTTCTTAAGGCAAATGAAGAGAAGCTTATGTCTCAGGTAGGGGAAGAGCTAGTCCATGGACTACTGTCCTACCAATTAGAGGATGGGGGCTTTGCCTATTCTGATACTGCAGGGGATGTGGATGTTACCGCATTTGCACTACAGGCTTTGGCACCCTATAAGGGCTCTGACCAGAAGATAGATCAATCCATAGAGAAGGCGATACAGTTTTTGTCTGAGTCACAGCTAAGTGATGGGTATTTTGAAAGTTACGGTAATGCCGCTTGTGAAAGTACGGCACAGGTTATATTGGCATTATGTGCTTTAGACATTGATTACACGTCTGATAAACGATTCATCAAAAACTCCCATACAGTGAAGGATGGATTATTACAATTTAAACTTGCTGATGGAAGCTTTGCCCATACTGTTTCAGGAAAGAGTAATGACATGGCAACAGCTCAAAGTCTAAGTGCACTCGTTGCTTTGTATCGCTATGAGACTGATCAGTGTTTTCTCTATCTATACGGACAGGATGGATATGATACCTATACAGTTATAGGCAATGGGGATAGCGGTATTTCTTATAAATGGATACTTACTGGAGTAATCCTTTTGCTGACAGTTTTATATGTTAGTATCTTTGGAAGAAAGAATAAAAAAAGACTTATGACATCTATTGCACTTGCAATACTGTTATTATTCATCACCTGGTTTATTACGATTGAGTCAGCAGACCACTACTATGGTAAGAAGGATATCAATGACCTTACGAATCCTATTAAAGTCACCATTACAATACGATGTGATACTGTGGCAGGGAAAAAAGACTTCATTCCTAAAAACGGAGTACTTTTACCGGCACAAACACTTAGAGTACAGGAAGGGGATACTGTGTTTGATGTCTTAAAACAAGTGACAGCAGAGCACAAGATTCAGATGGAGTATAAGGATGCTTCCTATATTGAGGGGATTGGCTACCTATATGAACAGGATTTTGGTGAACTATCTGGATGGATGTATAAGGTAAACGGAAACTTTCAAAGTGTAGGAGCAGGGGAATACGACCTCAGTGAAGAGGATGAAATCGAATGGGTGTATACCTGTGATTTGGGAAAGGATGTTGGTGATTATTACGATGAATAGATTACACCCTTTTACGGTCTTTCTCTACTTTGTTGTTGTAATTGGAGTAACGACCTTTACGATGCACCCTGTTATATTAGGGCTTTCATGTTTAGGGGCGATGTTTTTTTATGTTGTGGATGAGGAACCAATATCAATTAAAAATGCAACTTTTTACTTCTTGGCATTTATTATACTTTCTGTAATCAATCCTCTCTTTAATCATAATGGACGGACAGTTTTGTTTTTAATCAATGGAAATCCTTTTACCCTAGAAGCAGTTATCTATGGTATGGTCGCAGCAGGAGTCATTCTTACTGTATTACTGTGGTGTGTAAAGTTGACAAAATATATGACAATAGATAAAACCATGTACTTGATGGGGAAAATCTCAAAAAAAGGCGCCTTGATCATATCCATGGTATTTCGGTTGATGCCACAATATCGTGCCCAAGCAGCCGAAATACGAGAAACACAGAAGACACTTGGTCTTTTTAAGAAAGAAAGTATGATAGAGAAACTAAATGGGCATCTTCATATCTTTTCCGCCATGGTGACTTGGGCAATGGAGCATTCTGTAGATACTGCAGATTCTATGCGTGCTAGAGGGTATGGAATAAGGAAACGTACCTCTTATGCCACCTATCGGTTTAAAGGGGATGATATTGCCCTAATATGTATTATTTTAACTGGATTGGTTACTGTCATTATTTCCAGTATGATAAATGGTATCTCTGTAACCTATTATCCAGATTTTATAGTAAAGAGTAATGGGACAGGGCAGTGGATAACCTATCTTGCCTATGCATTAATTATGTTTACAATGCCTTTGTATGAAAGTAAGGAGATAATAAAGTGGAATTATTTAAAGTGGAAAAAGTAAGGTTTCGTTTTCTGAATTACGAAAACGGCACCTATGAAGAACAACCTTATATTCTAAAAGAGGTCTCCTTTACCATAAAAAAGGGTGATTTTGTTG
>JAEYRR010000273.1 GCA_023435505.1 Bacillota bacterium
GCTCCGTATCGGTAGCCACAAACCCCAGATGTTCATATACCTTCACTGCAAAAGGTGATGAATTAACAGTAAGAGTCCCTAGTGTACTGTCACACAATGCCATTTTAAACAGTTCTTTACCGATACCCTGTCTCTGAACGCTCTCGTCTACAAAAAATAAGGCGATATGATTCCCCTTATTCCGGGTTGCGATCATTCCGACCAGCTGATCTCCTAAGAAAGCTCCATATAGGGTTAGCTGACTTATAAAGGTATGATTATGTAAGCATGTATGAAATGCCTCCGTTCCTTTCTCACTATAGTCCGGAGCCTCAAATCTAAGAAATACCCTCCATGCTAATTCAAGAGCAACAGAAGTCTCACTTAAAGCAAGGCGGTGATAATTCACTTTTTTTCTCAACATTTTTCACCTTCCACTAAATTTTGTATCGAATAAAGTCATTTTTGCATATAATTTAGTATACCTGATATAAATGAGGGATTATAATGAAAAATAACTGTAGTATCTGCAGTAATACTTTAATAAATGTTACTCAGGTTACCGTAGAACCTGGTATTGAGCGGGAATATATCAAGTTTGCCAAACGCCTGGATGAGCTACTAAAGGAGAAATATTGTGACTTCTACATCTGTTCTCAGGTGAATCAGGTCATTGCCAACCCTACCTGTTTATATGTAACATCCTTCTACAAGGACACTTGCGATATCTGCAAGGTTTATGCAGAGATTGAAAAACTGATTAACTGCCTGTATACAAGGGAATTCCGCTGCACCGTTCAGCGTAAGACCATCTTTAGCTTTACCAATACCAGAACGGTTCATCCGGAACCGGACTGTTGCTTCTAACCATTGTTAATAAGTAATGTGGCAGACAATCTGTCTGCCACATATGCTATGTATCTTACCTCTTCTTAATGTCTGTTGTTCATAGCAAAAATTGCCTGGTCATAATCTGTCTTTTTCACATATATCTTATGCTCAATCATGAGTTTCTCACCTATATGGCCTATAGGTTGTGCCCCTACCGATGAACGATTATTAAGATTCTCTGCTTTAACCGTATAGTCAATGTTTTGACTAGCCAGTAAACTAGTGATTTCTGCATATTTTGCCATATCAAAAGTGACAAATAATTCTTTTCTATTAAATATGGTAATCATATTCATTCCCCCCAATGGTACTCTTTTTAACAGTATCTTCTTAATTCTCAAGCTTGTCAATCTTTTTAATAGCTTAGTTTACGAAGACTGCCTTCCTCAAAGGTATACTGTGGAGTGCCAAATGGATAAGTTACGTCCTCCTCATAATACCAAGGGTCACCCTCATGGTTATCATTTTTTAGAACGTGGAACTCCTGAGCAGGCATATATCCTTGGGCTAATAAAAAGGCTTTCTCTCCCTCAGAATTTTGACATATATCTACTACCATCACTACGTGTCCTGGGCTCCCTCCCTTTATAAAGATATCTCCCACTTTAAGATCCTGAAGTGTTGTTGGTTCAGATTCCTGATCCATAGACATGGTTCCTGCATAGCAGAATACTATTCTTAGATATTGCTCAAAGGTTTCATAGGAATCATCATAGGAGCTACTTTTCACCCAGGAGACGTTATTCCCACTTACCTTGATTCGATAGCCATTCATCCATTTCTTATAGGTTGCCATAAATCCATTGGTAAAATGAAATGCAATCTTATCATACTGTTTCTGGCTCCAGTAGTACTCAGCATATACTCGCATAATAGAATCCGCACACTGCTGCAAATTCCGATTCTCTATAGGAAGTTTGAAGACTGCAACATGGGCCTGCTGATTCGACTTTTCGCTGCCATCGTATAATAAAACAGGGGCTTTGTCCTCTTTCATCTCATAAGACCTGAGGAAAGAGGTAAGGCTATCAGCGTCTGCTGATACTCTGGTATAGCCCTCTGGGACAAGAATCCTCGTCTCTAACGTATTCCCCTGTGGCTCAATTAGACTGATCTCTGCTGGCTCAGTCGCCTGGGGCGTAGGCTCTAGACTTGGTTCTATGGTTTGCTCTGTAGGTTCTTTGCTTATCTTTACATTCTCCGGAGATAAACTCTCACTCCCAACTATTGGATTTTTTTGATTGGAACCTCCAAACAATCCATCTCTATAACGTACCACAAAAAAAGCCAGTACAAGTATCCCTGCTATCAATAGAACGATTGAAGCTACTTTCTTCCCCCTCATAAATTACCTCTCTTACATCCATTATTTTAAATATTTTTCTATGTATTTTACATAAATTCCATAGGACGCATTTCCCGGAGCCGGTGGGAACATATATTGAAGAGCATCTTCTACGGGAACCCAGGATGCAGAATCTACTTCTGAAGAAAGGACCATCTCACATTTCTTTGCAAATGCGATAAAACCTATCATAAGAACTCCTTTCATCCCGAACCAGTAGGTTCCTGCGTATTCCATTCTCTCCAGCTCGATTCCAATCTCCTCTCTGACTTCCCTCACAACAGCCTCTTCAGCCGTCTCTCCAGGAGACATATAACCTGAGACAAAGGATGCGTATCTATCAGATATGTATCCCTGCCTCAACAAAACTAATTCGTTATATTCATTGACTATTAAAACGATTACACAACTTGGAAAAGTATCAAACCAATATTTGTTACAAGTCTCGCAAAATGGCACCAGGCCATCATCTCCGGCCATTTTATCTGTCAACTTTACTCCACAATCTGGACAAAATCTATAATGCATCTTCCTGCCTCCACTTATCTACTTTAAAGTACCTTTTCTCCTAGATACAGAACTGATTCATCGCTTGAAGCATCTTCCTATACTGTACTTCTTTTTCCTCCTCTGAAAGTTCCAATTTGTCCTTTACTGTGGCCTCCCAATACATCTTTAAGGTAGTCACAATATCCCCCAGCGTCTGGAGCTCTATGCCTTCTTTGTTGACAACACCCTCTGGACAATACTTTGCCAGACACTCAATCGCCCCTTCAATCCCTGCAATATGGCCAAGTAAGGTATCTTCTGTGATTCCATAAGGGTTATTTCCCTCTGCCGTAATTTTTATTTGATTAACAATATGACGGGATGAAGTACCTAGATAAAGTACATAGTCATCCGGCTGTACCTGCCAGCTTCCTGTAATCTCATCGTAGGAAGCCAGTTCATCGGCGGTAATGGTAAAAGATAACTCCTTACTTTGACCCGGTTCTAGTTCTACCTTCATGAAGTCCTTTAATTCCTTTGGCGGCTTCACTAAGATAGGATTCTCCTCTCCTACATACAGCTGTATAACCTCCTTACCTGTCATAGTACCTGTATTTCGTATGGTAAAGGTAAGGATTATGGTATCCTCTTTCCTATCCTTATCTAGTATCTGTTTATTAGTCCTTACATTCTCGATCTGAAAGCTGGTATAAGATAAGCCAAAGCCAAATGGGAACATAGGCTCAATCTCTTTAAACTCATAGTAACGGTAGCCAACCATTGTTCCTTCTCCATACCAGACCTCACTATTCCTACCTGGAAAGTTGCCATAGGTTGGAGTATCCCGATATGCCCTTGGGAAGGTAATTGGTAGCTTACCGGAAGGACTGAAGTTTCCTACTAAAGCATCTGCCACTGCATGGCCACCCTCCATTCCCGGTATAAAGATACAAAGCAAAGCATCAATGTCCTCCTCATACTCTGTAAGCTCTACAGGCCCACAAACGTTGAGAATTACTACAACCTTTTTACCTTCCTTCTTTGCCTCTGATATTGCCCAGCTTAAAAGCTTTTGCTCCTCATGGGGCAGTTTTAGATTAGCCCGGTCTGCGCCTTCCCTTCCAATCACTCCTACGGTAATGATCACAGTATCAGTTGTTTTAGTAATACGCTCAAAGGAAACCATCTCTTCCCCTAGCATTTCCCTCATAGTCTCATATAAGCTGGTGCTTTCAGAGGTCACAACATTGGCACTTCCTCCTCCAGACTCAATGAAGCGTTTACTCTTCTCACCATAAAAGGCTACCCCTGCATTCTTAGATAGTGGAAGGGTTTTCTCACGGTTCTTAAGTAAAATAATAGATTCCTTTACTGCCTCATAAGCAGCTTGAGCTGAACACTCTCTATTAAGCTCCTTATATCTTCTTCCCTTCATAACCGGCATAAGAAGAAGAGTACTGAGATATCTGCGGATAGACTCATTGATACTATCTTCAGACAATGTTCCGTTTTCCACGGCTTCTATCATGGGCTTCGTATCCCTTGGACCTGGCATTGCCATATCATTTCCTGCTTTAAGAGCCGTCACCTGATTGTATGCTGCTCCCCAGTCACTCATGACATAACCATCAAAGCCCCATTCTTCTTTTAATAGTTCTGTTAAAAGCCACGGATTTTCCACACAGTGCTGTCCATTGACTGCGTTATAAGCACTCATAACAGTCTTACAGCCACCCTCTTTCACACAGGCCTTAAAGCCCGGAAGGTATATTTCCTGTAGCGCTCTCTCCGGTATACGTTCATTTACTGTCATTCGTTCTGTTTCTTGATTATTTGCAATAAAATGCTTTGTATTGGCGATGACTCCTTCGTCTTGAATGCCCCGCACAAAAGCAGGTGCCAGCTTTGCTACCAGACAAGGATCCTCAGAATAGCCCTCAAATAGCCTTCCTCCCCTTGGGTCTCTATGTATATTAATATTTGGCGTTCCTAATAATACATCTATCTTATAATACTGTGCCTCTTTTCCTAAGGCTCTGCCACACTGATAGATTGTCTCAGGATTCCAGCCAGAAGCAAGTACGATTCCAGGTGGGAAACAGCCAGGCAGTTTCCCCTCTGGAACATATGGTTCCATCAGCTCTTTTACCCTGTGAAATAGTTCTACTAACTGTGGATCTGTTAAACTTTGTACCTTTTCCTGATCTTCTATGAGAGTAAGAAGTGTCGGTATCTTTGCTATAAAATCCTGAAATACTGGCTCCTTCTTTTCACTTTCCGAAAGCTTCTCATAAATCTCCTGAAGAATCTGCATCGTATTGATACCGGTTCCACCGTCCAGATAGGATACAGCAGGAATGCCGTACTTTTCTAAGGCAGTTCCATTAAACTGGGAGGCTCCTGATAGTAATGTCAGTTTTTCCTCTAACGTCATTTCCTTGATAAGTTCGGTTATGGATGATTGATCTGTTAAATACATTGCTATTCCTCCTAATCTTCATCTCCTGTAATAGCCCTGAATCCATACTCCCCAATATCATCATACTATATTTCCTGCTTTGTATCTATGATTTTCATCAATACTTTTTCTCGATATCCTTTCATCCTTTGATCAAATCTGCGCTCATAACTATAGGTGTAGGAGGTGAAATATTTGCTCCAGAAGTGTAACGCGTTAGGGTTAAGAGTCTCGAAGATTACTCCTATATTATCATACCCTTCGGCTCTTAAGGTATTACAGACATAGGCCAGTAGTCCTGGGGCCATTCCACTTCCACGATATTCTTCTTCAAAGAAGGCGCCACCTATGTTTACTAGCTTTTCATCCTCCGTAAGAAAAGCTTCTCCCTCATCCTCCACGGAGATAAAGCCGACAATCTTTTTGTCTGCCTTGGCCACGAATACTCTCATTTCTTCAGAATACCATTCTTCATAGTTTTGCAGATCCTTTGGAAAAAATATCGGTGACTGACTCATATGTAAGGTTAGTTTATTCCTTAGAGGGGCAATCTTCATAAACTCTCCTACTTTTAGCTCCTCATACTCAACTCCTCTTATCTCAGACTTTACTGGAACCTCCTCTATAAGCCCTCTAACTGCATCACTGCAACGAATTCCGAAGCCCTTAAACACAAGTGATCTTCCAACCTCTTCATCATGGGCATATCTGCTGAGTGCACAGCTATAAACTTCCTGCGAAACAAAATCCTCTGCCACTGCTGTGAGCAGTAAAGAAGCTAGCTCTCCTCTCTTAATACCGGATGCTCCCTCCTCCAGAAAAGCACTTCCCCCTACAGGAGAAAATACTCCCTTTTCCTTCCCATGGAAATTATCCCATGGTCCGCTAAATGCAAGAAAGCCAATCACTTCCCCCTTATATAGGGCAACCTTGCCATAAGGCTGTCCACAAAGCCAAGTATTAAGCCCTGTCAGTCTCTCTCTGAGTCTCTCTTCGGGTAAGCTTACACAATGCTCTTTCTCTATGTAGAATTCCTTTATAGCCAGTTCTACTGCTTGATCTACATATTTCTCACTATACTTTTCAAATACAAGTTCATCATATTTCATTTTCTTCTCTTTCCTTTCCTAATTAACCTACGGTTCCAGCAGACCTTTACCTCTTTTGTTCAATAAAAAAGCCGTGGCAAAATACGCCACGGCATAATCCTTCTTACGATGTGATTATTGATCAACTACCGAGGTAATCCTGCTTCTTATTCTATGGGTGTTTCTTATACTTACATGATATGTCATAGCACATTACCTCCTTTCTATGAAAATTATTCAACAGTTTCTTGTGTTCCATATAAGTGTATCAGTATTTAGGAGTCTCGTCAAGAAGTCTCCAATATATAATCATGGAGCATGTCATATAGCTCAGGCTGCTTGCCCCAATAGTCCTTCCATTTCTTATCCTTATCCGTTACTACTATATATAGGTTTTCCCCCAAATCATCACATATCTCTATGGTTACTCCTGATTTTAGTTCAATGGTGATATTACCATAGGGTGTGGTATTCATTCCTCCACTCCCTTCATATACATGATCAATCTGATTATAATACCCTAAAATCTCATTAAAATCCTGTTGTTTCTCACCCATAATATCCCCCTTATGTATATGTCTGATAGTCCATTACCATGCAACAGTATGTCTCTCATGAGCTCTTTATCTATATCTTATAATTTTAAAACAGTAAAGCCTACGAAATATTTACTTAATTATCTTAATTTGTTATTAATTCGTATACATCGGTGATGAATTCTACTATACTTGGCTTATATCATTAACCATATAATGTAAGATATCTCTAAAAGAAGGGTGGATTTGTATATGTATAAAAGTATCTCTTATCTAGCAAAAAAGACTAAGAATTCTCTTTCAGTCCTTGCTTTAGCC
>JAEYRR010000310.1 GCA_023435505.1 Bacillota bacterium
ATATTTCATATGATAAGACCCATAACTTCTGATGATTTTAATGAATATCTCACAATGGCTACGGAGTTTTATAGTAGTGATGCCGTACTACATCCTATCCCTAAAAACCATATAGAAAAGACCTTTAAAGAACTTACAACTTCCAATATATACGCGGAAGGGTATCTGTTTGAATACAACAAAGAAGCTGCGGGCTATGCACTTCTTGCTAAAACATATTCCCAGGAGGCAGGAGGCCTTGTAATCTGGATTGAAGAGCTTTATGTTCGACCAGAATATCAGAATAAAGGATTAGGAAGTACCTTCTTTGATTTTCTTCATAACAAGGTTAAGGATTCTGCAGCCCGCTTACGGCTAGAAGTGGAGGACGACAATATAAAAGCCATATCTTTATATAAGAGACTTGGCTATCATCCATTAAAATATAGCCAAATGGTAAAAGAATTTTAAATGATTAGAAAAAAGTGTCTTATGGCCTGCCATAAAACACTTTTCTTATATATTTTCTTTATAATACTTTAGCTAAGAAGTTCTGTAATCTTTCACTCTTTGGATGTTCAAATAATTCCTTAGGTGTATTCTCCTCAATAATCTGTCCCTGATCCATAAAGATTACACGGGAAGCCACTTCCTTTGCAAAGCCCATTTCATGGGTAACCACAACCATGGTCATGTTCTCTTTAGCCAGTTCTCTCATTACCTCCAGAACTTCTCCAACCATCTCAGGATCTAATGCAGAGGTAGGTTCATCAAATAACATAACATCTGGGTTCATGCAAAGAGCCCGCACAATGGCAATTCTTTGTTTCTGTCCACCAGAAAGTAACTCCGGATAGGTATCCGCACGGTCCTCTAGACCAACTCTCTTTAACATCTCCATGGCCCGTTTATTGGCTTGTTCTTCGGAAAGATGAAGAAGCTTCTTAGGACCGATTGTTAAGTTCTTAAGTATAGTCATATTAGGATATAGATTAAAATGCTGGAACACCATTCCCATCTTCTGACGATGGGTATTGATATTCACCTTTTTATCCATTAAGTTCTTACCTTCAAACCAGACAGAACCCGAGGATGGAAGCTCCAGACAGTTTAAGCAACGAAGTAAAGTACTCTTACCAGAACCGGAAGGCCCTATGATACATACCACTTCGCCCTTTTTTATCGTCATATTTACTTCATCTAGGGCTATTGTTGAGTTAAATTCTTTTTTTAAATCCACAACCTCTATAAGAGGTTCTACACCAATATTGGTTTCATAAGTCGCTTTAACGTCTTCCATTGTTTAACCTCCTTTCCAGTTTTCCTACAAAATAGGAAAATAGCACTACCATAACCAGATAGATTAAGGCTACGGCAATCAGAGGCATAAATGGTTGATAGGTGATACTTTTTATGATATCTCCTGCCTTCGTAAGGTCTTGTAACGCAATATAACTACCAACAGAAGTTTCCTTTAGCAATACAATAAACTCATTACAAAGTGCTGGTAGGATGTTTCGAATTGCCTGTGGCATAATGATATAGCGCATGGTCTGAATATATGTAAATCCAATGCTTCGACCAGCTTCAAACTGGCCTGCATCGATAGACATGATACCACCTCTGACAATCTCAGCCACATAGGCACCGGAATTTATACCAAAGGCTATAATGGCAACTAGAATCTTGCTGATGTCTACTGAGCTAAAGATGATAAAGTATATAATCATCAGCTGCACCAAAACGGGAGTTCCCCGAATTACCGTTAGGTATATCTTACAGATAAGGTTTAAAAGCTTTAAAACAAATCCAGGCTTTGTCTTATCATAAGTAGCCCTAACACTAGCTACTAGGAATCCTATTACAATACCTATAAGTACAGCAAAGAAGGTTACTAAGAGAGTAATTTTCAAACCATCTAATAAGATTTTCCAGCGGTCTTTCTCAATAAAATTCTGATAGAAATCAGCACCAAACTTACTAAACAGATTGCTTAACTTTGCACCTATATCTTCAAAAATGTTTAAATACATATGATTTCCCTACTTCTTTTATTTTATTACTACTTTATGTACTTATCTACGATTTCCTTAAGCTTACCTGAATCCTTTAATTTCGTTAAAGCATCATTTACCTTCTTTAATAAATCCGTATTGTCCTTAGCAATTGCAATTGCATAATCTTCAAGTGTAAATTCTTTATCTACAATCTTGATTCCCTCATTTTTCTCTACAAACACCTCAGCTGGCTGACGGTCAATGATTACTGCATCAACCTTGCCTTGAGTTAAAGCAAGAATGGCATCTGCTCCCTTATTGTAACGCTCTATGGTTGCTTCCTTAATATATTCTTCTGCGTAGATATCACCAGTAGTTCCAAGCTGAACGCCGATTTTCTTTCCTGTTAAGGCATCTGGATCGTTAATCTCACTTTCATTTTTCACAACAATAACCTGTGCAGAGGTAGCATAAGAAACACTAAATGCTACGTTCTTCATTCTGTCTTCCGTTACTGTCATAGCAGCAACACCCATATCTGCTTTACCTGATGTAACTTCAGCTATAATAGAATCAAAGGCGATATCCTCTATCTTAAGTTCCATTCCCAATTCATCAGCAATTGCCTGAGCAATCTCAACGTCGATTCCAAGGAATTTATCCCCTTCCTTATACTCATATGGTGGGAACTCTGCATTAGTAGCCATTGTAAGTGTCTTTTTAGCTCCTCCTTCTGTTTTAGTACCACAGCTTGCAAGAGCTGCAACCATTGCTACGATTAATACTAAGCTTAACAATTTCTTTTTCATATTCTTTCTCCCTTTCAATGATAGTTACTATTATGTAGTTACTATTATTTATACATGTTGTTATAAATGTAGTACTTCAGTTTGCTTCCTCGGTACTGAATAATATGATTATAACGCAATATTTAAAATAATCAAGTATAAATATTCATTTTTATGTTTAAAATATTATTTTTTATAAAAAACGGAGGAATGTATTTTGTATGTACGATTTTCCCTAAATGAACCCTTTTACAAACATTAGCTTTAAACAGAGTATCTCTTGCTATATCTGTGAAATATTCCTAATTATTCAAAAGGAAAAGCCGTAGAGAATCTATCTTTCTCAACGGCTTTTTAATTTATATTTATGCATTATTTTGTATATTTAACCATCTTATTTAATTCTTTGCATTAGTCAGTATACTATTTTGCCGATTTACACATTGTATGTTGAAGGTATAGAAAATCACGGAAAAATAATAGGTAATCTGACTAAGCAGTACTGTAGTCTGGTTTCCCCCATAACTATAAAACCGGCCAACCCACCCATTGTAGAACAAGAAGGCTTCTGAACCAAAGCACCATACAATGGAAACTACCAAAGTAATAATCAGATACCTCTTACTACTGAACACATTAGTTACCAGTAAAAACAGGAACAAAACAACGAAAATACCAAGTAGTGCCCTTACTAAAGCGATACATAGAGGAGCACCTGGAAGATTTAAAAACTCGGAGAACTCCCCTTGAACTAAGACAGGGCGTAATCCATACAGAATACCCATTATACTTACAGGAACCAGCATGTAGGAGAGAAATTCCTGTTTCCTGATACTTAAAATTGCCATAAAAATCATAGCGAAACAAGAACAGACAATTAAAAGTCCTGCTGGAGTAAATAAGAAACCTTGTTTAGAGGCAGACGAGACCAGACCTTCTCTAGACGACTCGGATACAAACATTAACAAAGTAGTCAAAACAGAAAAAACAGCAGTAAAAATAATACTTAACATATCAAGTTTAAAATCATAATATTTTTTCTTCATACGGTGGCCTCCTATTTATGTATCATGTTGAGATAAGCAAGAGAAATGCAGTAACAAATTCTCTTTCTATTATATCATAAATGACGGATTTTACCCACAAAAACCTTCTATTTTTATTTAATATTCTATACCAAATCTAGCTGGTACTCCCTTATCAAATGGATGTCTTTCTTTCTTCATATTAGTAATATAATCTGCCTGATCCATAAAATACGGGATTGGGCTATGACCGGTTATGACAATCTCCAGTTCCTTTGGCCGCATCTCCATTAAGGTATGCACCATATTCCTATCGATTAGTCCAAGCTCATAGGTAGACAGCAGTTCATCTAAGATCAACAACTCACATTTTTTCTGATTAATCATATCAATGGCAGTAAGAAGATTGACATTATGCATCATCATAACCTGTTCTTTCTCCTTCTCTGACATCTGATACGTAAATCCCAGGTCCATATCATTGCGAAGCACAGTAATTTCCGGTATTCTGCTTAACACTTCAAGTTCAGCAGAAGGGCTTCCCTTCAGAAATTGTATCACGGTAACCAACATACCGGCTCCTGCTGCACGAATCGCCTGTCCTATCCCAGCTGTTGTCTTTCCTTTTCCATCTCCGTAATATATCTGTAGCATAGTTACCACCTTTCTAACTTCTCAGAACTCTCTCATCTAATAGTGAGGGATCAAAAAACACATATGGTATAGTAATACTATATCATATGTGTTTCATTAATTGTATATACAATTTCACTTAATTCCCAGAACCTACTTTTCCAATTGGTTCATATGGGGAAAGTTCAAAACGGATAAAGTAGCCCTGATCCACATTACATACTGGACAATTGGCAGGAGCAGATGTTCCTTCATGTATATATCCGCAGTTCAAGCATATCCAAGTAGTCTGTACCTCTGATACATATAACTGATTCTTCTCCATTAAGTCCGCCAGCTTGCCAAACCTCTCTCCGTGAACCTTTTCAATCTCTGCTATCAGCTTAAATGCTGCTGAGATTTTAGTAAACCCTTCTTCTTTGGCTTTTTCTGAGAAAGTCTTATACACATCATCATGCTCTTCCATCTCATTATGCTGTGCCATACGCAGCAGTTCAGGTATACTTTTGCTTATGTCAACCGGATAACCTCCATCTATATGAATCGTTGATTTAGCAACTGGTTCTAGAAATTTGTAAAAAGCCTCAGCATGCTCAGCTTCCTGGGCAGCTGTATATTTAAACACCTTTTCCACTACCTGAAGGTTCTGCTTCTTTGCCTCCTCTGCTGCAAGGGTATAACGCATTCTAGCTTGGCACTCTCCTGCAAAGGCCCTCATAAGGTTCTCCTTTGTTTCGCTTGACTGAAACTCAACTGGCATTTACTCCACTCCTTATTCCTGATAGTATTGCATATACATGCAGTCATCATTATTATAAGGAATTCTACGTTTTCTATTCATTTTTACAAACCTAACGCTTTTTTAGCCAATTGATCTACTCTCTCATTG
>JAEYRR010000316.1 GCA_023435505.1 Bacillota bacterium
GGGCAGCTACCTTATGAAACTCTACATATAGTTTGTCCTTCATCAAATCATAAGCCTTTTTATAGGCAATGGTACCTGGCTTTTTAGCCTGCCATGCCCCAGTACACCATTTTTCTATTCCTTCATAGTCATAGTATAAAGCCAATTTGGTGACACCACGCTCTATACATAACTCCATCATCTTTCTGGCTCCTAAGATTTCTCCAGCCACGTTGCGCATATCCGAAAGAGACATATCCAGCCCTTTCTCACTATATTCATACTCCTGCCCCTGATACAATAACACAGCCCCATAGCTGTATTCTCCGGTCGCCACGTTATAGCTTCCATCCACATAGGCCACTGCCATGTCCTCTGGTGCACACTCTACACTGTCGTTACGAACTCCTCCTGCCAGGTAATTCTCCGCTTCTTCCTTTGTCTTAAAGCTTTTATATTCTGCTCCACTGTAGCCGTTTATCTGATTCTGACACTGAGGCCAGGAGAAAAAGATACCGGTCTGTCTACCTTTTCTTACTGCATAGAATTTACTTGGCATTCTATTTACTCTCCAATCTGCTAGATACTTTTCTTTATCATATCATGTTGTCTACACCCAGTAAAGGGGCTGTCACATTACATGATGAATGATTACTGGCAGATATGACACTGATTACTTATAATCTCCACTGGCTACACAAGCCTTGATAAGATTAGTTGTACCGGATCGTCCCAGTGGTGACCCAGCCGTTAATACCACAACATCCCCAGATTCTACATACCCAGCATTCCAGCTAGCTCTAAGGGCATGGTCAAAGAGAGTTTCAATATCACTTTCTTCATTGATTAATAGTGGTCGCACTCCCCAGGACATATTCAGCTGCCTGCAGACATGCTTCTCCGTTGTACAACCAACAATCAAGCATTCTGGACGGTATCTGGAAACCATACGAGCTGTCTGTCCAGACTTGGTAACTGTTATAATAGCCTTCGCATTAAGATCATATGCAGTGGTACAGGTTGCATGAGAAATTGCATTGGTTATGTCAGTTCTATCTATCCCTCGACCTTTTTTAAATTCATTCAGGTAGTCGACATCTTCCTCCGTACGAACTGCGATTCGAACCATTGTCTGTAATGCTTCAATTGGATATTGTCCAGCTGCTGTTTCTCCAGATAACATGATGGCACTAGTACCCTGGTAGATGGCGTTGGCAACATCTGTTGTCTCTGCTCTGGTTGGTCTAGGATTTTTCATCATAGAATCTAGCATCTGAGTTGCAGTAATTACTTGCTTCCCAGCTCTATATACCTTCTCAATGATCATTTTCTGAATGACTGGTACATTCTCTAGAGGAATCTCTACCCCCATATCTCCACGAGCAATCATGATTCCATCTGCAACTTCAAGAATCTCTTCTATGTTATCTACACCCTGTTGGTTTTCTATTTTTGCAATAATATTGATGGTAGTGCATTTTTTCACTTTTAGGATATCACGTACCTTCATGACATCTTTGGCAGAACGGGTAAAGGAGCAGGCAATGAAATCAAAGCCCTGTTCAATACCAAATAAAATATCATCATAGTCTTTCTTGCTGATAAATGGCATATTAATTTCTACCCCAGGAACATTAATGCCCTTACGGTTGGAAATCTTCCCACCATTTAATACCTTACAAATAATATCCGTATTTGTAAGCTTTGTAACTTCTAAGGCTATCAGACCGTCATCGATAAGGATTCGGTCCCCCACCTTCACATCTTTTACAAGTTCTTTATATGTAATGCTGACTCTGTCTTTATTTCCTTCGATTTCTTCACTGGTTAATGTGAATTTTTGACCTTTTTCCAGAGTCACACTTCCAGTTTTGAAGGTACCAATACGAATCTCCGGTCCTTTTGTATCTAATAAGGTGGCTACAGGAAGATTTAGTTCCTTACGTGTCTTTTTTACTATTTCTAGCCTTGTTTTTTGCTCCTCATGACTTCCATGGGAGAAATTAAATCTAGCTACATCCATGCCCTCCTGCATCAGCCGACGTATCATATCTTCATTATCTGTTGAAGGACCAAGGGTACATACTATCTTAGTTTTTCGCATCGTTATCCTGCCTTTCTATTCTCTATCTTACTCGATGTTTTATAAATCGAGATTATCATACACTTTATCACCTTTATTTTCAACCATATTTATCCTATTTGAAAGAGTCTTAACATAATCTTCATAGATAACCATTCTGTTAAAACAGAATGGTTATCTCAGTTCCTTTTCCTTCTTCACTTTCCAGTTTAAGCTCTGCATTGTGCTGTGAAACAATATGTTTTACAATAGCAAGACCTAATCCAGTACCTCCAGTGGATTTTGATCTGCTTTTATCCACCCGATAAAAACGTTCAAAAATCCTCTCCTGATGTTTTTTAGCAATGCCGATTCCAGTGTCCTTCACAGACAAAAGAATCCTTCCCTCCTGTTCCTCTACCGTAATTGTTACTGTTCCACCTACATTATTGTATCTGATTGCATTATCACAAAGATTAAAAATCAATTCCTCCATCATCAGCCTATTCGCATCCACCAGACAATGAGTACCCTTAACCTCTATGCTAACTAGATTTTTCACCGCATTGACGGACAGTGTTGCAGCACAGGTCTCCGCGAGACTATACAAATCCACCGGCTCCGTAGTAACTGCCAGCTCATCGTCATCCAGTTCTGATAAGCGAATAATGTCATTAATAAGGCTTAGTAGTCGATTAGCATTTCGATGAATCTCTTTGGAAAATCGTTTGATCTCCTGCTCATTGGCCATTCCATTTTCTATTAACTCCGAATATCCGGAAATAGCGGTCAATGGTGTCTTTAATTCATGGGATACATTGGCCGAGAATTCCTGTCTGATTCTTGCACTTTTTATGATATTGGCATGTTGCTCTTGTATCATGTCTGTAAATGGTATTAGCTCCTTATAAATC
>JAEYRR010000361.1 GCA_023435505.1 Bacillota bacterium
TTGTTTCTCCACTGACAAAGGATTGACGACCTTGTCCTATTCCATCTGGCATATTTGGCATATTGCCATTTGGAGCTTTTCCATTTGGAGCTTCTGAATTAGGGGCTTCTGAATTTGGAGCTTCTCCACTTGGAGTTTTTCCACTTGGGGCTTCTCCACTTGGCATATCCGGTACTGTTCCATCAAAAGAGCCACCGAACATTCCCGAAAAAGCACCCCTGCTCTGAACAACTCCAAGAGTAAGGGTAACATTTTTTCCATCAACCTCTGTTACTTTTCCTGTCACTGTAGTAGAGGACAATCCAATAGCAGATTTACCTCCCCCTTTGCTACATCCTGTTAAAACAAGACACATCATTAATAACCCGGTTAGAACCTGTCTTCTTCGTAACTTCATATCAACACCTGACTTTCTATGTATTTAATACTGACATTCAGTAAAAACTTTGCATTTAGTTTACTGTCAAATTGTTAAAATTGCGTATTCAAATTATGAAAAAATGGTGAACTCCAAAAAATGGTTGTCGTTTTCTGTTGAATTATAAATTTACATATGATAAAATTGCTCGAAATACCCATTATCTAACTTTTTTTGTTAATGATGATGGGCAATTACATTGACATCGTATTAACGGCATAAAGGAGATTACTTATTATGAAAACAGCAAGATTAACTATTGGTATTATCAGCATTGTATTATTTGTAGTAGTATCTATGCAGTCCTGTGCAGTAGGTGTAGCAAATACAGTGTTAAATAATGGTGAAGCCAGCGGAACAGCTGGAACTATTCTTTCTATCTGTTTGTTAGTTGCTGGTATTGTAGGCATCTGTGTAAGAAATAGTCTTAGCAATGGACCATTGGTAGCTGGATGATTTTATGTAGTTGGATGTTTCCTAGCATTACTTTTGGCAGGTTCTTACACAGATTTATATATGTGGGCTATCATCAGCCTTGGCTTTGGTTTTACATTCATTCTTACAAACATAGCTGGTAGACGCAAAATAAATCAGAATAAATAAAATTGTCTAGTAAAAGTAAGACCATTGTAGGGCATTGCCCTTACAATGGTCTTCTTCTACTTTGTCATTCATTTAAGCCATGGATTACTTTTAAAATAACATCTTTACCTGCCGTTACAGAGCCTTGGACCATGGTTGCGCTTCCACCACCTCTGGCATTAAGAATCTCCTTCAGCACTTCCATTACCAGACGGATATCCTTCCCATTACTTGCAAGAATAAACTTATACCCCTCCGAATCTGTTCCTGAGAAGATACCACAGATACCTGGGTGTTCTGTGATCAGCTGATTGACTCCGTTACGCATAGTAGGCGCATCTAGGTTATTCTCGAAGAGAATCACATTCTCTTCTCCTTTAGGAATCTGACTAATCTTAGACTCCACATACTCTCTTTTTGTGGCATTAAGTTCCTGCTTCATTGATAGGGTTTCGTCTTTGATTCGATTCACAGCATCTAAAAGATTCTCCTGATTACTGGACAAAGCTTGCGTTAGCTGAGAAATCACCTTTATTCGTTCCCTGTAGTCCTCTAACGCTCTAAATCCACATAAAATACTAATCCGTACGCCACCTTTATAGTTCATAAGGTTCATGATCTTTAGCATTCCTATTTCACCAGTAGTTCTTACATGTGGAGCACAGCAGGCACACACATCCACACCTGGTATGGAGACGATACGTACCTGTCCCTCTATCTCTATCTTACTCCTATATTCCATAACAGCAAGTTCCTCCTTAGTGGGAAACGTTACAGATATAGGACGATTTTGTATAATAACCTCATTGGCTTTCATCTCAATCTCTGCTGCCTGTTCAGGAGTCAATACCCCGTTAAAATCCAAGGTGACAATCTGATTGCTAAGATGAAAACCAACATTGTCATAGCCATATTGCTGATGCACCAAACCGGAATAGATGTGCTCTCCTGAATGCTGTTGCATGTTGTTAAACCGATGTTGCCAAGAAATAATCCCATGAATCTTCTGTCCCTTTTGAAGGGGAGCCTTTAGTGTATGGGTGATGCAATTATCTTTTATCTGTACATCCATAACTTCTATGTTTTCTATATACCCCTGATCAGGACTTTGACCACCTTCCTCTGGAAAAAAGAGGGTTTGATCTAGTACTACCTGATATACTGTCGTATTATCTTTCTCCACAGCAGTACATGACTCCACCACTGCATCAAACTCCGTCCTATAAGCATCCTGGTCATACAGTTTCTTTGTCTCCGCCATTGTCAAATATCTCCTTCGTTTACTTCAATTTCTCTTCAATTAAAGATATTGTAGCTCAATATGACAGAAACTGCAAATTTAACCTTTATGCCATTGCTAATACAAGATTACCGGTGTATATAACTCTATACTTTCATATAATTTACTAGCTACCCGTGGCGGCAAATTCACACACCCATGAGAGCCTCCATGAAGGTAACGGGTTCCACCAAAATAAGGTTGCCAAGGAGCATCGTGTAACCCTATGCCACCATTAAAGCGCATCCAGTAATGTACAAAAGCAGCATATTTACTCCCATCATCATTAAACCCTCTTAGTGTCCTATTTCTTTGCTTTTGACTGACATAATAAAGACCGACTGGTGTATCATGACCATTTCTTGGAATACCAGTTACTACATCACTTTCCAGA
>JAEYRR010000377.1 GCA_023435505.1 Bacillota bacterium
ATCTTTAAATGAATAATAGTAGCTTCGAGTCACATCAATCATTGAACCGTCTGACATAGTCAAAATAAACTTCATGGAGAAGGACGGCCTTATTTGCACGACATGATGTCTTGCAATAATGGCTGAATTGCTGACGCGGATAAAATTCCGCCTGTTAAGTACTTCCGAGAGGCGATACAGCCGCTCTAAAGAAAAATACGTTCCGTCCGTGGTGTGCACTTCCACATCATGACCGTAGCTTTCAATGAAGACAACGCTGTCCTCTGCGATGCTGAGCCTATGTCCGTCCGTATCTCTGACAGCAAGCAGATCGGGGGTGTGCTTCGATTCAGTGAGAACGTACTCTCCGTCATCACCGATTTCGAATCCTGCTCTTTCAAGCCTCTGTCTGACTTCATCAGTGTTTTCATCTTTCAGAAGCAGTCTGATTTTCAAGCCATCACCCTCCTTTTTTGCTCTGATGATATTCATTTTACTAATTCAACACAATAATTCAATAGGTCCGGAATAATCTGCACTACCAGGCTACACAACTTGCGTAATTATATCCGCAGATTATCTGCACCCGGCGGCTTTTGTCCATAGTCTTTTAGGAAACTATGTAAGTAATATCCATCTGTGCGGTCTACGCAATAAATTAAGATTTAATACTCTTATGACCACCATAGTGAAAGTCATATTAATTATACCATATTACTCCATATTGCAACACATTTGCCTAATGTGCATTAAATATACTCTTTGCCAAACTTCCCGTCTTAAATAACGCAAAGCACAGTAACGTGTCTCCAACATCGAGGTAATAGAGACTTTCTCTTCTTTGGCAAAGCCAATACCAAGATTGGAGCAGGTAGTTGTTTTACCAACGCCACCTATCTGGCTGGCGAGGCAATTACTTTTGCGTTCAAATGTAAGACCTCCTTTCGGTTTTAGGGTACAAAAAAGGAGCTAGTCGAAAGGCTAACTCCTTAGACTTTGCTATGTAACATAGCTCAGTGTATCATCCTATACACCACATACTAGTAACTAAGACGAGAGTGTTGGATTTCATTCCATACTAGACACTGAAAATTTACATTTTCTTTCTATTAGTCAACCTAATAGTCCTATTTTGTGGCATTAGTAATTATACATTTTTGATTATACACTCTTATCTTCTCAATAAATTTGTTAAAATCAGAATCATTTACTGGAGAAGAAAAAATAATCTCTTTTAAATTATGGCACTCTGAAAACCTATTTATCTTTTCATTTTCAATATAATAATATTTCCATTATTACTTACCATATTATGAACATTTGTAAAGATGGATAAATCAACAATCCCATTACAGTGGTCGCTAGTAACACTATGAAATATATACTTATTATCCTCTTTATCTTTACTTACAGAACAGGCAATCCGTACATCGGCAACACCTATATTTTGCTAGCACCTAATCCGGCCATAATTGGTACAGGAATATCTCGTTTGATTTGAGCAGTAATTCTATTCGTATTCATAGTTAGCAGTTCTATTATCGTTATTCTCTACTTCCTAACATAATGATATTCTGAAACTTATGCACTCGCAACCTTTCCTTCCATGTAAATCTATTATTTTTCAAGTAAAGTTTATTTATTGCTGACTCATTATTATATTTGCTACAAAAATAAGACACTGCATTTTTAATTTCATACTTTTTACATGCTAACAATGTATTAAACAATACAAATATAATTGATTTCACATCACTCTCACCTAAATACGAATAATAAAAATCCAACCTCCCACTTACTGCAAATGGGAGTAATTCTCTCCACATATCTGCTAAATCAATCGGTTTTAAAATCCGATTTTTATATAATTTTTCGATTCTTCTAAATAATACTTCCAATTCATGTATGGCCTGTGTTGACAAATACTCTTTATATTTTTCTTCATTCCTTATTTGTATATATCTTTGTCCATCAACAATCTCTACATCATCTTGACCTTCAAACATTTTCCATGGTGCTTTGTCATCTAGCACTGTTCTTATCATTACATCTGATTTTTCTTGTTTGTCATCACTTTTATTTTCAGCCGGCAAATTGGTATATATTTTCGCTAACTTACTAGAATAAAGTTGATTTAGTGTGTTCTCTACATCTTTGATTACAGTATGTCTTTCAATATTTGTTTGCATATTATCTATCACTCGAAATGCCAATATCCCACCTAAGAAAGCTAATAACCATCCTATAATATCACTTGCTAAAATTTGTTTTACAATTTCTACACTCATAATCAATCTCCCCTACCCCAAATATAGTTTAGTTTAAATGTATCTATTATCCATCAATTTTCAATCATATTATTCGATAAATTTCACTTTCACATACGCAAACATCATTTTTAGAGTAATCGGAATTAGTATCCATCAACGTTGAATTTGATTACGGTTTGATGTGGCATTAGTAATTTCACATTTTGGATTAATCACTCTTATCTTCTCATCAAAACCAACCCTATACTTCTCCCCCATGATGCAACTTCTAGCATGATTGCTCCCTGTATTTCACAAACAGTTCTGCTAGGATATGCTCTGCTTATGTACTCCTAGAGGAATTTCAGACTAAATGTTGGGGTTCATTTATTTTACTTTAATGGATTTGATCGTTGAATATGCACTATAAACCTTTTTTCCATTTACTTTCTTATAAGTTCTGACTTTAAAGTAATATGTTTTACCTTTTGTTAGACCAGTTTTTGTATAGGTGTATGTTGTCTGATTTGTAGACTTAATCCCTTTATAGGTTCCTGATTTGGAAGTTGACATGAACACTTCATAACCGCTTGCACCTGTTACTTTCTCCCACTTAATCGTCGCATTCTTTTTTCCTGCAGTAAGAGAAATCTTTGGTATGTCCATTTTAATCGTGTAAGTCTTTTTCAGTGTTCCTGTGTAGTTACCTTTACCCGTTATGGTAACTGTTGCTATCCCAGGATTTGTGTTTGCAACATAGGTAACGGTATAATCTTTGTTCAAAACTAATACTTTTGCTCCATTTTTCAATGTAACAGAAGGTTTTTTCGCTTTTCCATTATAAGTGTATGAGGTTGCCAACAGAGTAGCGGTCAAAGCTGAAATGGATTTTCCAGTAATGGTAAAGTTCTTTTTGATGGTCCCTGTATAATTACCTATTCCTGTGATAGTGACTGTTGCTGTTCCTGCATTTACATTATTTTCATAGGATACTTTGTAATCTGTTCCTAGAACAAGGGTTTTCGCTCCGTTTTTTACAATAACACCAGGAGTTTTCGTTTTTCCGTCATAGGAGTATGAGGATGTGGACAAGGTGGCGGTCAAGGCTGAAATAGATTTGGCTGTAATGGTATAAGTCTTTTTAATGGCCCCTGTATAATTACCTATCCCTGTGATAGTGACTGTTGCTGTGCC
>JAEYRR010000379.1 GCA_023435505.1 Bacillota bacterium
GAATTCACCTTTGTCAGCCGCTTTTGTTATGTCAATGTATTCTTATTATCGTGATACCTGATTGATTAAGGATACAATCGTATCAATAGAGTTGTTTAACTTGCTAGAACCCATAACCTCGATATAAGACTTTCTGTTTTCATACAGATCCATGATTGCTTCATATAGAGAAGCATCGTTCATTTCCTCTTCTAACAGTACTTTACTGTAGCCCTGCTTTTTAAAAGAGTTAGCATTTAGGATCTGGTCCCCGCGGCTAGAGGCAGCAGACAGTGGAATCAGTAGGTTTGGTTTTTTAAGAGCCAAAAGCTCAAAGATGGTATTGGCTCCTGCACGGGAAATTACCACATCTGCAGCGGCAAATAAATCAGCCATCTCCTCCTTGATATACTCAAACTGTACATAGCCTTTCATTCCTACTAGGGCTTCGTCTTTCTTTCCCTTTCCACAAAGGTGGACTACCTGAAAATGCTCCAGTAGCTTTGGCAGGATACTGCGCACAGCATTGTTAACCTTTAATGCACCGAGACTTCCACCAGTGATCATAAGGATTGGTTTATTTAAAGTAAATCCACAGAACTGAGCACCTTTAATTCGATTGCCAGTAAACAGTTCCTGACGAATTGGTGTTCCAGTTAATACAGCCTTCTCAGCCGGAAGCTTATCTACGGTTTCACTGAAGTTAGCACATACTTTAGTGGCTCTTGGTATGCATATTCTATTGGCAAGACCAGGCGTCATATCGGATTCGTGAATAATAGCCGGAATCTTTTTGCTTTTGGCTGCTAGCACCACCGGTACTGTAACAAAACCACCTTTTGAAAAAACCACATCCGGTTTTAACTGCTTCATAAGTTTTTTTGCTTCAAAATACCCTTTAACGACACGGAAAGGATCAGATAAGTTCTTAATACTCTTATAACGACGTAGTTTACCAGAGGAG
Source organism: Bacillota bacterium (assembly GCA_023435505.1). Classification (GTDB taxonomy): domain Bacteria; phylum Bacillota; class Clostridia; order Lachnospirales; family Lachnospiraceae; genus KM106-2. Next base: position 944 of record JAEYRR010000379.1, read on the forward strand.
ATTCCGTAATATGGAATACCAATTTCCTCAATCAGTTTTCTCTCCATTCCGTCATAAGAACCGATATAGTTGATTTCATATCCCTGATTCTTCAACTCCGGTATCAGGGCCATATTAGGAGTAACGTGTCCGGCAGTACCACCGCCGGTTAGTATAATACGTTTCATCATCCATTTCCTTTCTTTTTCTAGGATCTATGATTAGCATTGTAATCTTTCAGTGCATTAGCCAGCTGATCTGGGCAGGAGGTGGATTTAAAACCACATTTCACTCCTTCAAGTCTTTGGATGACATCTTCAACCTTCATTCCCTCTACTAATCTGGAGATGCCGGAAGCATTCCCATTGCAGCCACCGGTAAATATAACGTTTTTTATGATACCATCTTCTATTTCAAAATCAATTCCTCTTGAGCAAACTCCCTTTGGTGTATAATGCATAGTATTGTCTCCTTATCCTAAGCGTTTTATGTTTGCGGCAGATAAATGATATCGCCATCCAATTCCTAATTTTAGCGCACTAAGTATCGTTTGGCAATGCTTACTTCTTTTATGGTACTGTTTTTGCCAGGTATCTTTTAATAGTTTTTGCCACTTGTGAAATAATATGATATTATTGTCGTAAATATTAGTTTGAGAGAGGTATTATATGAAACGAATAGGAATAATAGGGGCCATGGAAATAGAAGTGAAGCATCTTAAGGAACAGATGCAGGTTACTAATGTTGTAAAAATAGCCTCTTTGGAGTTTAATCAGGGAACCTACCTGGGAAAAGAAATTGTGGTAGTAAGAAGCGGAATTGGGAAAGTAAATGCAGCAATGTGTGCTCAGATTCTGATCGATAAATTTCAGGTAGAGTTAATTATAAATACAGGTATTGCAGGCGGAATTGCAGATGATGTCGAAATTGGAGATATCGTAATATCTAAGGATGCTCTTCAGCATGATATGGACGCAACTGGTTTTGGATATGAAGTAGGTGTAATTCCACAGATGGAGAGCTCTGTATTTGTGGCGGATCCAGAGATTGTGGAGCTGGCTGCCCGTGTATGTAAGAAGGAGAATCCAGAGATCAATACCTGCATCGGCCGAGTAGTATCTGGGGATCAGTTTATCTCCGCACAGGAGAAGAAACAATGGCTTGGTGACACTTTCCAAGGCTATTGTGCAGAGATGGAGGGAGCAGCCATTGCTCAAGTTGCATCCTTAAATAATGTCAAATTCGTTATAATTCGAGCAATATCTGATAAAGCAGATAATACTGCTTGTGAAGACTATCCACAGTTTGAAAGGAAAGCTGCTGGACATGCTGTCAATCTGGTAAACGGAATGCTTGCTCTGCTGTAGATAACGAGGAGTTTATATTCTGAAAATAAGCGTCTATTCAACTCGATACATGGGTTGAATAAACGCTTTTTCTATTTTTGTGAAGGAATCTTCCCGATTAGTCCGTTTTTTGTCATACAAAACATAGGCTGAATATCTTTTCAAATTTGGACAGGTAGTATATAATATGTTAAAAAATGGAAATTCTATGGGAGGTAAGTATGATACAGGAATGGTTTGATAATAATATCTTTTTATACATTATTCTGGGGATATGTGGAGTAGGTCTTTTTATAAAGTTCGTATTATCCATGAAGTACCGATTGTTAATCCGTGCATCAAAACGAATGGGAACATCTAGAAATCGCCTAATGCGTGTTCTTCGACTAAAATTCGAGACCTGTTACAAATTAAATATAGGTGTTAATAATGTGGATACTTTTGTGGATAAGTATGTATACAGGTATAAATTCTGTGGATTTTTGTTATACACATGGGAGACAATAAGTGGAGAAATTATGATAATATCTGTTTTGGCAGGCTCTGCGTTCAGTGTTTTAGGGCTTTTGGTGGAAAGTCCTAAGGAAGACTATTTGTCCACTTTTATTGCTGGAGTCTTGGGAGCTTTGGTGTTGATAAGTTATGACCATTTTATCAATCTCAATATAAAACGTAAAGTTTTAAAAGTAAATATCAAAGACTATTTAGAGAATTTTTTGAAATCCAGATTGGAAAATGGAGAGTTTAGTTCGGACTTACTGGAACAGTATAAGAAGGAATACTTGGAGATTCCATCTAAGAAAAGTAGGAAGAAAGCGAAAAATGAGCAGAATTCAGAGACGCCTGACCTGGTTGCACAAATTGAAAGTGCTGCTACTTCTGCTGAACTGATTCCTTCTAAGGATAAGATATCAGAAAAGAACAGAGGGCTTGCAGACGATGAGTTTGATGATGCTAAGCTTTTTGTGGAACAAGAGAAAGGTGTAGATATAGCGAAAGCCCAGGAGAAGCATACAAAGAAAGAGAAGCCTAAGAAGAAGTTGAAACCGGAGGAGGAAGCAGAGCTTCGTCGTGAGGCGAAAAAGAATGAGTTAAAGAAGATGATTCAAGAAGATAAGGAAAATCGACATATCACTATGCCGGAACTGTTTCCTATAGAACCGGAGAAGGAGAAAGAGAAAGAAGTGGAACCTAAAGAGAGTAAGTCTAAGGTAACGAGTATTGTGAAAAGCCAGGAACAAAGTCCGTTTTCTAGACCAGTAGAGAAGAAGCGGGAGACCGAGAAATCAGTGCAGAATGCCATCTCCAAAGAGGAAGCTCAGATTATTGAGGATATATTAAGAGAGTACTTGGCATAATAAGTTCGTATATAAGAATCCCTAATTTATTATTGCTAATAAGTGGTGGATTTGATAGAATATACTGTAAATGTTAAATGCGAGTAATATTTTAATATTAATTATATAATGAGTGAATTAAAGGAGTGCAAAAGAAATGGCTAAATGTGTATCATTTATTTATTCTACAGCAAAAGATTTTATCGCTGATGAAGAACTGGCTATGATTAAAGAGAGCGCATTAGGTGCTAAGAAGATGCTTCTGGATAAGACAGGAGCAGGCAATGACTTTTTAGGCTGGATCGATCTTCCTGTGGATTATGACAAAGAAGAGTTCTTAAGAATTCAAAAGGCAGCAGCTAAAATCCAAGGAGATTCAGAAGTATTGATTGTAATCGGAATCGGCGGGTCCTATCTCGGTGCACGTGCTGCAATCGAATTTTTAAGACATAGTTTTTATAACAGTGTATCCAAGGAGATTCGTAAGACTCCTGAGATTTACTTTGTAGGTAATAATATCAGCAGTACTTATATGACTCATTTAATGGAAGTAGTAGGAGACAGAGATTTCTCCGTAAATGTAATCAGTAAGTCCGGTACTACTACAGAACCAGCAATCGCGTTCCGTCTCTTTAAGAAAAAATTAGAAGACAAATATGGAAAAGAAGAAGCTGCAAAGAGAATTTATGCAACTACAGACAAAGCAAAGGGAGCATTAAAGAATCTTTCTGATGAAGAAGGTTATGAGACCTTTGTAGTTCCTGATGATGTAGGTGGAAGATTTTCCGTATTAACAGCAGTAGGTTTACTTCCAATTGCTGTTAGTGGTGCAGATATCTCAAAATTAATGGAAGGTGCTGCAGATATGAGAAGTCGTTGTCTTGAGAATGAGTTTGAAGACAATGATGCTATTCTGTATGCCGCAGTTCGTAATATTCTGCTTAGAAAGAATAAGAGTATTGAGATTCTTTATAACTATGAGCCAGCTCTTCACTTTGTAGGAGAATGGTGGAAACAGTTATATGGAGAAAGCGAAGGCAAGGATAAGAAAGGTATCTTCCCTGCAGCAGTAGACCTTACAACTGATCTTCATTCTATGGGTCAGTTTATCCAGGATGGTCAGAGAACAGTGTTCGAGACTGTAATTGAGTTAGAGACTCCTCAGTGTGAGTTAACAATTGAAGAAGAGCCAGTTGACTTAGATGGTTTAAACTATCTTGCAGGCAAGACAGTAGATTTTATCAATAAGAGTGCAATGCAGGGAACCAGACTTGCACACAGTGATGGAGATGTTCCTAATCTGTTAGTTAAGATGCCTGCACAGGATGAATATTCCTTAGGTCAGCTCTTCTATTTCTTTGAATTTGCAGTTGGTATCAGTGGATATCTGTTAGGGGTTAATCCATTTGATCAACCAGGTGTAGAAAGCTATAAGAAGAATATGTTTGCTTTACTTGGTAAGCCAGGTTTTGAAAAAGAAAGAGAAGAATTGTTAAAGAGAATATAGAAAAGAAAAGGGCGGTGACACCATACGTGTCATCGCCTTATTTATGTTCAAAGTGTTGATAATCCTTACTAGGGTCCCAATCACCGCCCCAGGTAAATCCATGTTTTAGAAAAGTGGTATAACAAATATCATTTTTGTGAATGTAATAGGGATTATCAAGGCTGCGATCCGTATAGACAATTCCGTTTGCTGGATAGATATTGGTTATGCCATCCCTCACCTGGATATAGGGGTTATAAAGAGGGTTAATATCAATAGCCAAGCCCATCGCGTGATTAGATAACCGATTGGTTCCCGCAATAGTCCGGTAATTGAAGGCAGAGGAGTTGTTATCCGCCATGGAGCGGTCATCATTCGCATCATAATCATCGATTAGCACAAGCTTCTCAATGGCATACCTAGCTTCAAATAGTTCTTTAAATACAGCCAGCACCTGTTCGGCAATACGGCTGTTTACCACCAGTTCCCCTGACTTTACCTGACTGTTAAAGTCGTAGTGAAGTACCTCCACATACACCAGCTGTGCTAAGTCAAAACCAGAATCAGGTTTGTAGGATTTCCCTATCATTCTTGCTTTAATTGCATCATCAATAGGTCTGTAGCAAAAACCCTGAGAGTGAGTCTGCCCCATCTTCTAGTCCTCCTCAATCACCTGTATTTCCAGAAAGTCAAAATCTATGGACTCTATAAAATTGTCCTTCGTAAAACGGGTTTTATCATGCTTTTTAAAGTCTGCCACAGTAGAATCCAACCATATTGGCTTGGACAGATCAAAGGCATAACAGATCTCGTCTATGGCATGAAATATCTTATGGGTGCGGCTTTGTGTTGTATCATCATTACAGACTACCATATCTTTTACCATACGATTGTCCTTGAATTCTTTGGCCCATAATCGAAACATATGTCTTCCTCCCAAAAATAAAGTACTGTTGCACATTTGAGTTTTATTATACTTGCCAAATCTAAAACATTCAAGGTGTTTCCTCCACAGAAGGAGATATTGTAAAAAGCAGAAAGAATTGTTATGATAGAGAGAACGAAAAGAGGATGAGAAAGGTGATCTATATGGAAGGAAAAAACCGCAGGGAAAAATTAATAGAACTTCTCACGACATCAAAAGAACCTTTGTCCGGTAGCGAACTTGCCAAGATATTAGGAGTCTCAAGGCAGGTAATTGTACAGGACATAGCCTTAATCCGTGCTAATAATAAGAATATCCTGTCTACAAACAAAGGTTACCTGCTTTATGTACAGGAGCCACAAAAATACAACCGTTGTTATTTGGTGAAGCACACCACAGAGCAGATTGAGGAAGAACTTTGTGCCATTGTGGACAATGGAGGGAAAGTCTTAGATGTTATAGTCATGCACGATATCTACGGTCAGATTGAGACAGACCTGATTATTAATAACCGCCAGGATGTATATGATTTTGTAAAGAAGATACAGGAGAGAAAGACTACTCCATTAAAGGAATTGACAGATGGAATACATCTTCACACAGTAGAAGCTGACAGTGAGGAGATTCTGGACCGTATAGAGAAGGTGCTACTTGATAAAAATTTCTTGCTTAAATCATAATTCTATGTTATTATTTGCCATGACCTGACAAGACAGGTGAATACTATACTGTATACACATGGAGGAGCTGTATGAATAAAATCGGAAAGTGGCTACATAGAGTTTTTATTGATGGACTCAGTGGCATGGCCCTTGGACTTTTTGCAACATTAATTGTAGGTACTATTTTAAAGCAATTCGGGGATTTGATTGGTGGAACAGTAGGAAACTATATGTACGCCATTGGTGTAGTGGCAGGATGTCTTACCGGAGCAGGTATTGGTTGTGGAGTAGCCTGTAAGTTTAAAGAAGCTCCATTGGTGGTGGTTTCTGCAGCAGTTGCCGGTATGATAGGTGGCTGTGCTACAGATGTTATCAATAACACCTTAATCAATGATGCGGGACGAATCGTATTAAAAGTGTCCGAGCCTTTAGGTGCATTTGTGGCAGCGTACATAGCAATAGAAATTGGGCATTTGGTTTCAGGAAAGACCAAGGTAGATATCATCGTTACCCCTGTATTCAGTATCTGTGCAGGTTCAGCTGTAGGGCTTTTAGTAGGCCCACCGATTGCATCTTTTATGACTTATATTGGAGACCTGATTATTTGGGCAACTGATCAGGTGCCATTTTTAATGGGAATCATCGTATCTGTAATAATGGGAGTTGTATTAACCCTTCCAATCAGTTCAGCAGCATTAGGCGTAATGTTGGGACTTAGCGGCCTTGCGGCGGGAGCAGCAACAGTAGGTTGTTGTGCGAATATGGTTGGATTTGCTGTGATCAGTTACCGAGAAAATAAAATGGGTGGACTTATCGCGCAAGGACTTGGTACCAGCATGCTTCAGGTACCAAATCTAATGAAGAAGCCTATTCTTTGGGTTCCACCCGTGCTTACCAGTGCAATCCTTGGACCGCTTTCTACCATGGTATTTCATATGACCAACAATAAAGTAGGATCTGGAATGGGTAGTGCAGGTCTGGTAGGTCAGATTACCACCTATGGTACTATGGTAGCGGAGGATGGCCCAACCCTCACAATCATAAAGATAGTTGTAATTCAGTTTGTTTTACCGGCTGTGTTATGTTTATTTATATCGGAATTCATGAGAAAAAGAGGCTGGATTAAGCAAGGTGACTTAAAGCTGAATATTAATTAAAGAGAAATTTTCGAAAAGGAGTCTTTACACAGACTTCTTTTCTTTTTATACAGGATATGGTAAATATGGAATAGACTAGAAAATATATGTGTGTTACAATAATTATGCATACTTTAGTATGCATAATTATATAGAAAGAGATGGGGAAGTAAATGAAACGGTTTTTAAAAAAGTTGTATAAACCGCTATTAGTGCTAATATGTATCTTAACCGTCCTGACTGTTATTAAGATTAACGCCTTTGATTCCAACGAGGAGACGAGCAATACTAAAAAGATTACGGTTGACCAGAATGGACAGGTAGTCGGTGATAAGCAGAAGGACAAGAATACCGCCAGTCCCGTACCAACAGATAGTAAGGACAATTCAAATATAATAGAGGTTACCCCAACCCCACCCCCAACACCTACCGCGGTGGCGGATAGGAAAGTAACTCTTATGGCAGTAGGGGATGACTTGGTTCATACATCCGTGATTGATAGTGGCAAAAAATCAGATGGAACTTACAATTACGATCATTTGTTTACCAATATCCTAGGTGATATTAAACAGACTGATTTGGCAGTCATTAATCAAGAGACCGTGCTTGGTGGCTCAGAGCTGCGTTATTCCGGATACCCAAGGTTTAACTCTCCGCAGGAGATTGGAGATGCCATCGTGAAGGCTGGATTCAATGTTGTTCTTCATGCTACGAACCATTCCATGGACAAAGGGGAACAAGGAATGCAGAATTCCATTGACTACTGGAAGAAGCATAAGGATGTAACGGTTCTAGGAGTAAATGAGACAGAGGACGAATATAATTCTGTTAGAGTAGTTGAAGTAAACGGTATCAAGATTGCAATGTTGAATTATACATACAGTTTAAATGGATTGCCATTACCGAAAAATCGTCAATATATGGTGAACATGCTAGATGAGGAAAAAATCCGCAAGGATGTGGCTTTGGCAAAGGAGAAGGCGGATTTTGTAATCGTGTTCCCTCACTGGGGTACAGAATACGTTTATGAAGCTTCCAGTTCCCAGAAGAGATGGACAAAACTGTTTTTAGAGACAGGAGTTGACCTGGTAATTGGAGCTCACCCTCATGTTATTGAGCCTGTAGAATGGCTGGAGGGAGAAGATGGTCATAAGATGCTAGTCTATTACTCCCTTGGTAATTACGTAAGTGGCCAGGATGCATATCCAAGGATGCTTGGAGGCTTAGCAAAGATTACAATAGAGAGTAAGAACGGGGAAAAACCACAGATTACAGATGCATCAATAACAGGATTGGTTACTCAGTATGAGAAGAAATACGCGAATCTTCAGGTGCTAAAGCTCTCTGATTATACCGACGATTTAGCTAGAAAGCATATGATTGGTAGTATGTCAGTGTCCAAACTAAAGGGTTTGGCAAGACAGGTCTGGGGAGAATGGTACAAAGAGAATTGATTTTAGAATGTAGGGCAGTCTAAGGATTGCCCTTTTCCTTATAGTATAATCAAATACCAGAAAGGGGTCGCTTATGGGAGAAAGAATAGGTATTATTGGATATGGAAGTATGGGGAAAATGATTGCAACGAAGATGTTAGAGAAGGGTGTTGTAAGTGAAGAGGATCTATTTGTATCCAATAGGACCATTGAGAAAATTAGTGCATTAAAAGAAAAGTATCCGAAGATTACGATGTGCAGCAATGTAGACTCCGCAAAATGTGCGAATCTTATATTTTTGTGTGTACGTCCCATTGATATGAAAGCTGTCCTTGAGGAAATCAAAGAGTATGTTACGGATGATAAATGCGTAATTTCTCTCAATGGAAGTATCCGATTTGAACAACTTGAAAGAGTAATAAGGGGTAAACTATCAAAAGCAATACCAAGTATCACTGCTGAAGTGAATGAGTCCCAGACTTTGGTATGTCATAATGACAAGGTTACCAAAGAGGACAAAGAAACTTTAGAGAAATTACTAAGTTGCTTTGGTTATGTAATAGAACTTCCAGAAGAAGAAATGGGAATGGGTTCCGAACTGGTTAGTTGTATGCCTGGCTTTTTAGCGGCAATTGTAAAGGTTATAACAGACAGTGCACAGAGACATACAGAGATAGAAGCGAAAGAGATTACAAGGATGATATTTGAAACAATGTATGGTACTTCAAAACTTGTAAGGGAGCAGAACGTAGCTATAGAGGAACTCATTGAGCGAGTGGCTACAAAAGGTGGCATCACAGAAGAGGGCACAAAAGTAATCGAAGAAAAATTTTCTTTGATTGCAGACGAGATGTTTGAGAAAACATTACAAAAGAGAAGACTCATAAGTGAAGCTGCAGAAAGCTCTTTTGCGAAATGATTGCCAGATAAGCAAATATCGTATAAAATAGAAAGGTAAAATATCAGAAAAACGTCAATAATAGTTCTGATACCAATAGAAGGAAGGTACATTATGTCTTATACCTCGTTATATCGTAAGTTCCGCCCCATTGGATTTGAAGATGTAAAGGGACAGGAACATATTGTAAAGACATTAACAAATCAAATAAAAGCTAACCGTGTAGGACATGCTTACCTGTTTTGTGGGACTAGAGGAACAGGAAAGACTACGATTGCCAAGATACTGGCAAGGGCAGTCAACTGTGAGCATCCGATAGATGGAAGCCCTTGTAACCAGTGCCCAACTTGTCAGGGAATTCTGAATCAGACCTCTATGAATGTCATTGAGATTGACGCTGCTTCTAACAACGGTGTTAATAACATTCGTGATATTATTGATGAGGTACAGTACTCACCAACAGAGGGTAAATACAAGGTTTATATCATTGATGAGGTTCATATGCTTTCACCCGGGGCTTTTAATGCGCTGTTAAAGACATTGGAGGAGCCGCCATCTTATGTAATCTTTATTTTGGCGACTACAGAGGTTCATAAGATTCCAATCACGATTTTATCCAGATGCCAGAGATATGATTTTAGGCGCATTTCCATTGATACCATTACAGAACGGTTAAATGAACTGATGGTAAAAGAGAACATTGAGGTTGAGGAAAAGGCCCTTCGCTATGTAGCCAAGGCAGCAGACGGTTCCATGCGTGATGGACTTAGCCTTCTGGATCAGTGTATTGCATTTTATTATGGAGAGCTTCTCACCTACGATAAAGTTCTCGAGGTTCTAGGTGCAGTTGATACAGAAGTATTTCAAAAGCTGTTAAGCCTGTTACTGGAAGGTAAACCAGTAGAGGTCATGGAGCTGGTAGAAGAGTTGATTATTAAAGGTAGGGATCTAGGACAGTTCGTAATAGACTTCACTTGGTATATGAGAAATCTAGTCCTTCTTAAAAGCTCTGATGCCGCTGAGGATATGATAGAAGTTTCTTCAGAAAATCTGAAGGAAATGAAGGAAATGGCAGTTCAAGTGGAGATGGATACCCTGATGAGATACATCCGGATATTCTCAGATCTGTCCAACCAGATGAAATACTCTACTCAAAAAAGGGTATTGGTAGAAGTAGCCTGTATCAAGCTTTGTAAACCTCAGATGGAGACAGACTATACCTCAATTTTAGAACGGCTCCGTCAGGTGGAGAAGAAACTGGAGGAAGGCATTGTGGTGAAACAGGCCGACCGTGGGCAGGAGATGAAAGCCGCTAACCAAGAAGTCGAAGAGCCGAAAAAACAGGTACTATTAGAAGCGCTTCCAGAGGAAGTAAGACAGGTGGCAGCCAATTGGAATAACATTGTAAAGGACCTGGACGGACTTTTACAGCAGATGGTGAAAAATGCGGTACTGACTGTTAATGAAGGGAACGTTTTAGTTCTTGCATTTTCTGAGGATATGTATAAAAGCTATGTGGAGAAAGATACTTCCATGAAGGCTATAAAAGATGCCATAGCAGAATATATTAATAAAGAAGTGCAGATTCAGACCAGACTCTATGAGGGAGGTCGTGACGGCTTGAATAAAGTATCAGACATTACCAAGCTCATAAAGACAGATAATATTGAGGTTATATAAACGGCTGTAATCCGATATTGATTAAGGTAAGAAATAAGGTTATAGTAATAAATAGTAAGTGAAATGAAGGAGGACCAACTCATGGCAAAACGTGGTGGTTTCCCAGGTGGTATGCCTGGTAATATGAATAATCTAATGAAGCAAGCTCAGAGAATGCAGAAACAGATGGAAGAGAAGACAACAGAGCTTGAGGAAAAGGTATATGAGGCTACAGCCGGCGGAGGTGCAGTAACCGTTCGTGTATCAGGCAAAAAGGAAGTTGTAGCAGTTAAACTTACGGAAGAAGTTGTAGATCCGGATGATATTGAGATGTTAGAAGACTTAATTATGGCTGCGACCAACGAAGCATTACGTAAGATGGAAGAGGAAAGCAGCCAGGCAATGGGTTCCCTAACAGGTGGTCTTAACTTAGGTGGAGGCTTTCCATTCTAATGGATTATTATAGCAAACAGATAAGTAAGTTAATAGAGGAACTCTCTAGACTCCCTGGGATTGGCTCTAAGTCTGCACAGAGGCTGGCCTTCCATATTATTAATATGCCGGAGGATCAGGTAAATAATCTAAGTGCTACTATTATGGACGCCAAGAAAAATGTCAGATACTGCAAGCAGTGCTGTACACTGACAGATCAGGAGTTGTGTCCGATTTGCCGAAGTGATAAAAGAGATTCTAAGGTTATCATGGTAGTGGAGAACTCCAGAGACCTAGCTGCCTATGAGAAAACAGGCAAGTACGATGGGGTATATCATGTACTACACGGAGCAATCTCTCCTATGTTAGGAATCGGACCTTCTGATATACGTCTGAAGGAACTGATGTTAAGGCTTCAAGGGGATGTGGATGAAGTGATTATTGCCACTAACTCCAGTCTGGAGGGAGAGACTACAGCAATGTATATTAGTAAGCTGATAAAACCTACAGGAATTAAGGTAAGTCGTATTGCCAGTGGCGTTCCAGTGGGCGGTGATCTAGAATACATTGATGAGGTAACTCTTCTTCGTGCATTGGAAGGTAGAATTGAATTATAAATTGTATAATGGAAACCCTATACGGTAAGAAAGCCTGGTCCTAAGGACCAGGCTTTCTCGGGTTAATGAGAGGGGGGGTATTCAAATGTATAATATCTCTTGCAATGATTAGTATAGACATTATTTGTGACAATCCTATGACCAACTTATAAAATTCGCATAAAGTTTATTAACTAATTGTATATTTTATGCTAGAATAGAAGTGTATTAAAATGCAGTACATACCAATATCTATATGGCCAAATGAAAGGGAGAAATATATGGATAAGGACAATTTACTGGAACAGGGAGTAGGTTCTCTGTATCAATTGCGTGAGAAACTGAGTATTCTGGATGACAATAAGAATCTTCTAGCTGAAAGAGATATGGAAGAGAACCGCCTGGAGAGTGAACTTGAGCTTAAGAATAATATGCTTCAGGATGAGATTCAGATGGCTATAGTAAAAAGAGAAAACGAGATTGCAGCATCCTTTGATGAACAGATAGAGCGACAGAAAAATCGTATGAGAAAGGTACAGGAGAAAAAAGAACGGTCTAAGAGTGATAAGGTGTCTCAGAGGATTGAGCAGGAGACTGCCCAGTTAAGAGGCGATAACCAGAGACTGAAGCAAGATGTTAAGAATATCTTCCAACAAGGGAAGATCTCCAGAATATTTAATACGAGACTTTATTTTGCCTTATTTTCCCCAAAAGGCTTAGGGGATATTGGAATCATTTTATTGACAGTAGCCCTTGTCCTGGTAGGACTGCCACTTTTACTGTATTATTTGTTGTTTGATTGGAACAGTACGTTTGGCCTTGTGATTATTTATATCATTACAATTGCAATAGTGGTAGGGTTATATTACCTCATTTATAAAGTAACAAGAATGAAGAACAGTACGGCCATCTCTAGCGGTAGGGCAGTCCGCTATAAATTACGGCAAAACAATCACAAGATTCACAAGATTAAAAAGAGAATTCTCAAGGATAAGGATGAAAGTGCTTATAACCTGGGAGAATATGATAAAGAGATTAAAGATATT
>JAEYRR010000008.1 GCA_023435505.1 Bacillota bacterium
GATGCAGTTTGTTCAGACTATGAATTTGAAGGAATCAAAGGTAGTCCTAATGAACTGTATTACCGTAATAAGATGGAATTTTCTTTCGGAGATGAAGTAAAAGACGGCCCTCTTGCTTTGGGACTTCACAAAAAAGGAAGCTTTCATGATATTGTAACAGCTGATACTTGCCAGATTGTACATGAAGATTATAATAAGATTTTGTCCTGTGTTCTCGACTATTGTAAGAAGTTAGAACTACCATTTTATCATAAAATGAGACATGAGGGATATCTTCGTCACCTGCTGGTACGTCGTGCTACTAAGACAGGAGAGACCATCATTAGTCTAGTGACCACTTCTCAGGCTAATCCAGACCTATCTACTTTAAAAGATGCGTTGCTTTCCTTGGAGTTAGAAGGAACTATAGTGGGAATCAGCAACTGTATCAATGATGGTTTAGCAGATGTGGTGAAGGCAGATTCTATGAATCTTCTATATGGCCATGATTATATCTATGAGGAACTATTGGGACTAAAGTTTAAGATCAGTACCTTTTCTTTCTTCCAGACCAATTCCCTTGGAGCAGAGGTGCTATACAGTACAGCCAGAGAGTATATTGGTGATACGAAGGATAAGTTAATCTTTGACTTATATAGCGGAACTGGAACTATCGCCCAGGTATTAGCTCCAGTTGCAAAGAAAGTAATTGGTGTAGAGATTGTTGAAGAAGCTGTGGAAGCAGCGAAGGAAAATGCCAAATTAAACGGTCTTACTAACTGTGAATTCATTGCAGGAGATGTACTTAAGATGCTTGACACTATAGAAGAAAGACCGGACCTTATTGTACTTGATCCACCTCGTGACGGCATTCATCCAAAGGCTTTGAGTAAGATTATCGACTATGGCGTTGATCATATGGTGTATATTAGCTGTAAACCAACCAGTCTGGCAAGAGATCTGGTAGTATTGCAGGAAAGAGGCTATGTGGTAAAGAAAGTCTGTGCAGTAGATATGTTCCCGATGACGAACCACGTGGAGACCGTAGTTTTGCTGTCAAGAAACATAGATGGAAATAACTAATAAAGTTTTATAAAATATGTAAAATGAGATGTAAAATATTGCTAAATCTCCTCCTTGGTATTATGATGTATCAAGGAGGAGATTTTTTATGGGAAGAAAAAAGATTTATTGGACTCAAAAAAAATAAATAAATTTATAAAACAGTGACGTGTTTGTGGAGAAGGAGCAGAATACATACCATGGATTAAAGTCGGTGAATTTTTTTTAAAGGTAGATGTCATAGACCTATGGATGTCTACAATGGAAGAACCCCTACTGGATGAAAGGATTATTGACATAAGAGATATAAAGTAGATAAAGTATTATGAGTGAATGAAATGGAATTATTAGTTTAGGGTGCTGAAAAGCACTGATTTATTGTAAAGGAGGTATATGCAAAACTTACAAAGGTATTACAATACAACTAAAATATATTATAAGAGGAGAGTAGGGTAATTATGAAAGCAAAAAGGATAATATCGTTAATACTAGTGTTGTCTATGATACTAACACTGTTTTCAACTATTGTGCTTCCTGCAAATTCAGTAAAAGCGGAGTCATATAATTCTGTAGAAGCGGCATTTGCGGGTAATGGATATGGGCACAGTTACAAGTTTATTGCTATTGTCGCCGCACCTGTAGAAGACTCAATTGCTATATCAAGTGTAGAGGATTTGAAAAAAATAGGTGCTCCAGGGGGATATGCATTAGATAAAGATTATCATTTGACAGCCAATATTGACTTGGCTGGGCAAGAGTGGGAACCAATTGGAACTAAAACCAATCCATTTACAGGAACATTTGACGGGCAAGGATATGTTATCAGTAACATGAAAATAACTGGAGAACGTGAATCTGCGGGGTTGTTTGGTTATGTTGGTGGTGTTTATTACAATGGACAACTTGGACCATACAAATACACTCCAAACTTTAAAAATATTGGATTAGAAGATGTAAATATTGATGTATCATTTGATACACAGAGTTATGCTGGAGGGATTTTTGGTAAAAACCATCGTGGAGAAGTAACAGTTGATAACTGCTATGTTACTGGACATATTAAGTCAGGCAGTATGAATTCATATGTTGGTGGTTTAGCCGGCTACACACAGGGAGAAAATCCAACTGGTAGGTTGACTATAAAAGATAGCTATAATGGTGCGGTTGTAGATGCTATAGGAGAATCCTTTGATGGAGAAGGATATAATGATTTGGGTGTTCCTCTACCTGTAATTGAGGCTGGTTCGTCTTTTGCCGGTGGAATTGTAGGATGGGGTGCGGATATGTATGCGGTAACTAATTGCCATAATATTGGAACGGTTACTTCGGATTCCACAGGAGCTGCTTCTGCTGGTGGAATAGCTGGGTTTGGATTTATATATGAATGTGATCAAGTGAGCCTTTGCAGCAACAGAGGAGAGGTAAGAGCAGTATCTGATGATGCGCTAAGTAACACAGGGCAACGAACAAATTACTCTTATGCCGGAGGAATCGTAGGCTACGATTCGCCGAATGAACGAATTACTACCATAACAAGATGTTATAATGAAGGAAATGTTTCAGCTGAAATCAATACCGACAATACAGAGATTGAGATTTTTGCAGGTGGTATAGGTGGTAGGCTTAATAATCAAACAATATCTGATTGTTATAACAAGGGAGCAATATCTGCTAAAAATGTTGGAAATACAAGTGGATATGCCGCTGGTATCTGCGGTAGAGCTTCTAAAAATAGTAATGTAAGAAGAACATATAATACAGGAACTATTTCTGGTGGAACAAAAGGAGCAATAGTAGGTCTCTCAATAAAAGGAAGTGTTATCCGTAGTAACTTCTACCTGTCTGGCAGTGCAACGAAAGGGGTTGCAGAGGGAGATGGCGAAAATGGTACAGTTGCTTTATCTTTAGCTCAAATGAAAGATGAAAAATTTTTTACAGGATATAATTTTTCTAAAATATGGGGCTTCAAAGCAGATGAAAATGATGATATGCCAATATTCCAAGAATGCTATCCTGGCTTTACATATACTCCAACAGGAGAGGTTCCAGGACCTGGTTATGATTTTCTTGCGAAAATTCAGCAGCCAAAAGAGGGTTCATATCCTATTA
This sequence comes from Bacillota bacterium, assembly GCA_023435505.1. Taxonomy (GTDB): domain Bacteria; phylum Bacillota; class Clostridia; order Lachnospirales; family Lachnospiraceae; genus KM106-2. The sequence continues at coordinate 3,151 of JAEYRR010000008.1, forward strand.
GCTCTGTAGAAGAATTGCAACGAATAGGAAAAGAAGGCGGCCTGCCTTTAACCTGGGATTATCATTTGACCACAAATCTTGATATGACAGGTGTTACGTGGGTGCCAATTAATGGTTTTAGAGGTGTATTTGATGGTCAGGGTTATGCTATTCATAATCTTGAAATTGTTGGTGCTTATAACAATGCAGGATTGTTTGGTAAGATTGAGTGTGATTATGAGAATACACATCGTCCGATCCTTAAAAATATTGCATTAGAAAATGTATATATTAATACAGTGACCACTAACTATCAACCAAACTATGTAGGGGGATTGCTTGGATATAATGATAGAGCTTATGTGAGCATAAGTAATTGTTATGTTACAGGTGAAATAAGTAGTTCTGGTTATACTGTACAAACTGGTGGACTTGTAGGATACAATCACAGCGACGGTGCTGATATGTTTTCAATATCGGATTGCCAGAATTATGCTGATGTTACTTCTGTTGGTCCTGGAAGTGCTGGTGGTATTCTGGCAGCGGCTGGGTATGTAGAAACTATAGATAATTGCCACAATTATGGAAAAATTAGTGAGACAAGTACAGGGGGGGACTTTTGTGCTGCGGGTGGTGTAATTGCCAACCTATACAAGGGAAATGTAATTAACAAATGCTCTAATGTTGGGGATGTTACTGCATTGTCTACATCAGAAAACTCTGTTTATACAGGTGGTATTGTAGCATATACTCATAGTGATTCAGAAGGGGTAACCTTATCAAACTGTTATAATACCGGTTATATATCTGCAACGCTTAACAAATCGACATCAAATACTTCTGGAGAAATGTATTCTGGTGGTATTAGTGGAAGGGCAATTGGTCTTAACATAGAAGATAGTTTCAATACAGGAGATATTTCGGCGATACATAATTGGAATATAATTGGAGCTTCAGGTGGTATAGCCGGTGTATTAAAAGACGGTAGTATTCGTAAAAGCTATAGTACTAGTAATATATCCGCTTCAGAATATGCAGGCGGAATTATTGGCGAGATTTTTGGTTATGGATTTACAAGAAATACTTATTGGAATAGCGACGCTGAATTTTATAAAAATAATACAATACTTCAACTGAGTGAAAAGAAAGGTGTCGGTTCAGGAGAAGACACAACATCATCTAAGACTGCAGCACAACTTAAGCAGGAAGCCACATTTACAGGTTTTGAATTTGATGAGATATGGGGGTTACAGCCAGATGATAATTCAGACTACCCTATTTTACGAGCATTTAATCCGGATTTAGATTACATTTCTACTACATCCCCGGCGACACCTATAAAAAGTTTTATTGAAGATGATTTTGATTCTCCAAAGGAAGGTTCAAAGCCAATTGAGACTCGAGAGGATTTAGAAAGTATTCGTAATGATTTGACAGGTTCTTATCACTTAGTAGCAGATATTGATATGACAGGAATAGATTGGATTCCAATTGGTGACAACTCTACTAATAGTAATTCTAGTCGTTTTACGGGAACCTTGGATGGACAGGGGCATGTTATTACCGGACTAGAAGTTATGACACTCGAGAAAAATGCTTCAACCGGGTACAGTGGATTATTTGGATATGTTGGAGGAACAGCAAATATTCGAAATTTGGGATTAGAAAATGTTTTTATTAGTAATTCGTCATGGACACCATTTGCAGGAGGTATATTTGGTACATCACCAAATAGTACTGATCTTTCGGTAGAAAATTGTTACGTAACAGGAGAAATTAAAAGTACTAGTGGTGGTTATGTTGGTGGTATTGCAGGAAATATCTACGGGAATTCTTCATATGTTACTAATTGCTATAACTCTGCTAAGGTGACAAGTAGTTTTGGTACTGGTGTAAGTTATGCTGGCGGAATTACAGGACGTCAAGGTTATGGTAAAATAGCGGGTTGCTATAATGAAGGTAATATTTCAATGTCTCAGGTAATAGGTGAATCTACAGCTGGAGGAATTACAGGAATCATCACTCAAAACGCAGGAATTATTAATAGTTATAACAAAGGGAAAGTATCAATTAGTTCAAAAACAAGTGGATATGCCGGAGGAATTTCTGGTTTTGTTAGTGGAGACCAAGGTAATATTTCTGCATGCTATAATGCGGAAGAAGTTTCTGCTAATACGATTAGTACAGTTAATTCTGTAAAGGTTGAAGCTGGTGGTATTGCTGGACACAATAAAGGAATAGTAAACGATTGCTTTAACAGATCTAATATAATTGTTTATACGTCTAGTAACAATGCCAACGCAGGTGGTATAGTCGGAGAAGGTTATAGTGATTCCGTTGTGTCTAAATGTTATAGTAGTGGAAATATAACCTCAGGTACAAATCTTGGAGGAATTGCTGGTTTAGTTAATACTAATTCAACTGTTGAACATTCCTATTGGAATAAAGAGGCAATATTTAAAGTAGGCAGTAATGTATTACCTGCAGCAACAAGAAAAGGAATTGGAAGCGGAACCGGATCTGTGGTTGGATTAACCATCACACAAATGAAAAATCAATCTTCATTTGCAACATTTGATTTTAATGATACATGGAGTATAAAAGCTGACGAAAATGATGGCTTTCCAATTTTACAAACAAAAAAATGCCTGTATACAGTTGATATTTCGCGTGATTTAGCTGGACAAAAGCAGACTAAGGAAATACTAGGAAGCTGGTCAAAAGGAGATACAGTTTCAGTAGTTGCTCCAGAAGTGAGTAATTACTATCGTTTTAAGGAATGGATATCTCCAGATGTAACATTTACGAATAAAAATCATGTAGCTACTACATTTACTATGCCAGCTAAAAATATTAGCTTGTTTGCGACTTTTGAGTTAATTCCGTCACACACTTTAACCCTAATAAATGCGGGTTATGGTTCAACTTTCCGAGAAGGGCAAGAAGTTAGAATTACTGCATCCGAACTATATGGTAAAGTTTTTAAAGAGTGGATTTCTGATAATGCGGATGTTCATTTTGCGGATAAAACGAGTAGAACTACAACATTTATTATGCCTAATAAAGATGTGACAGTAGAGGCGGTATTTGGGGATATATTTTATACCATTACAGTAAACGGTGGAACAGCATCTTTAACAACTGCAAAGGTTGGTGATTTTGTTACAATTACGTCTAATATACCAGAAGCAGGTAAAAGTTTTTCGCATTGGAAAACAGGTACCGCAACATTATCCAATGCATATGCTGCGGTAACAACATTTACCATGCCAAATCGCAATGTTACAATTGATGCAGTATACCAGGATAAGGTTAAAGAATACCAAGCGGCTCCATCAAAACCTATTTTGAATAGCAAAACAAGCACCAGCGTTACGCTTAAAAAAATAGTAGGAGCTGAGT
>JAEYRR010000264.1 GCA_023435505.1 Bacillota bacterium
CATCAGATATGGTTTCCTCTAAAACTCCATATTCTAATTCTTTACGGTTTAATACATATTCATAAATCTGCAGTTGATCTGCATATACAGTAAGTGCTTCCATCTTTTCCATGACTTGTGTACGTAAAGCATCTATCTGCTGAATATGTAGTTCGCGCAATGCTCCGTTGTCGTTGGTTTCTAATACTTGCCGCATCCAATCAACAAGGCTTTTAACAGTTACGCGTATATCATCATCTATTTGCTCATCCTCATGAAGCATTTCTTTTAGGCTATAAAATTCCATAGCAGATTGTAATAAAGCGAATTCATACAATAACCCTGATAACTCGCTAGCATACTCAGGTATTACTGCTTCTAGATTTTTTCCATCATTAATGTCTTTAATCAAGTCTTTATATTTTCTGTTCATAATTATGATTTCTCCAGTTTTTTATACTTTATAACCATGATGATACCATATACCAAAAGCAATAAGCTCATTGTATATGCAATATCGGTATAACTTAAGGTTTTTCCTCCTAGTATTATATCAGTAATACCACTAATAAACCAGTAATTTGGTGTTTTTTTTGCCAGATTAGATACCATTTCTATCTGAAACTGTCCCAGTATTTCCATAATACTGATGCTACCCAAGGCTAATGCAATAATAAATCCAGTAAATTGATATGCAATTATATTTATGATGACTCTTCTAAGTAAAACAAAAAACATAGTAATAGCAATCATAAATATAGTAATCAAGAAAATAAGGTTAAACATTCTATTTTTAATATCAACAGAAAGATTATGAATTAAATACCAGCTAACAAGAATTGTGATTACTCCCTCTGTTATTATAAGGGTGATAAAATCAGCTAATTCCATGGTCCACTTCGATATTAAAGAAACGCGGGTACGACTTATGACGATTGATTTCTTATCCATAGAAGCGATTAGCTGCATGACAAAGAATACCAGAAATATTCCGCCTAGCGCCAGAAACAACTCTGTACTAATAATATTATTAGATACAGCTTTTGCTGACTGTACATCTCCATGTACTGTATTATAGAAGGAATATTGAAAGGCAAAGGAAGTTTCCTTTTTTTCATATTCGCTTTGTATAAATTCATTATAATCAGTCTGATATATCAAATTCTCATAATCTGGGAAGGTCTGATAAAGCCTCTCCCCCTCTTTTACAATAATGTCTTGTATCATAGCCTGGTTAAATACATCCGATAAGATCGATACATATTGGTTTTGACCTAAATATACCATTTCCACTAACTTTGAAAATTTGTATTGGTTGATTGCTGTTTCAAATCCTTTGTAAATAACAAAATATGCGTATATCCGGTCCTCTTTCAGACTCTTTTTTAGTTCCGCTTCTGTTCCGTATAAGAGCGTAATACTATCTAAATCTGAGAGGTTATCCGTAAGAGACTGAGACAGGGTACTTTGATCTAAATCCAAGATTCCTACCGGAATGCTACTTTTTTCTTCATAATCTGCAATCAAACCGGAGCAAACAAAGCCAAGTAGTATGGTAAATACAGCCATGCTTATCAGTGCCACACGATTTGAAGCCATATTTTTGAGATTAATCTTTATAAGGGAAGGTAACTTACCAAGTTGTTTCATCATATCTCCCCCTTTTTTTCTGCCTTCTTATGTTCCAAGATGAAACAGGCTATCCAGTAAAGTACGATTGTAACAAGTAGTGTACTCAAAGCAAATATAGGGAGCTTATTCGTACTGGTACCGTTACTAAACTGTATCATATTTTTAATCATGTAATACGTTGGTGTCATCCTACTGTATATTAAGAATCGTTCCGGTAGTAACAAAAACGGAATTAGCACTCCACCTATCAAAGAAATCAACATCATTCCAAAGGTGCACAATATTACATAATGCTGTATATTACTGCATAGTATGGAAATAAACCAAAAGCACACATTAGCTAAAATAATACATAAATCAACATAAATCATCAGTTCAGTCAACGCTTTACCATTCACAATATTTAAAAGAACTGGTAGGAGAAGATTGAAGCAAAGGATCCATAATGCGGAGTTCACAGCTAATATTACTAGATTTATGCTGCGAATAGAATGACCTGCAATCCTTAATCTTTCATAGGTTCCCAACTGCCGTTCCTTTAAAAACCGACTTCCACTAAGGGTTGCTGTTAATATAATCAAAAGAACCAAGACTGCCCATAAGTAATACTGCAGGATAGACGTTGATGGAATATCGCTTACTTCATTTTTTTGAAAAAACTTTTCCCGACTTAATGCTAATTTCACCAATTCTATAGAAGTGTCATAATTCATCTTATTTCTTGCATCAGCACTCATGCCATCCTTAATGCCGAGGTGATATAATCCACCGGAAACCACCTGAACATTGGTAATATATGTACCATAGCTATCCAGCATATTCTTCAGTAGTACAGAATTTAGCACATTGGAAGTGTTAATCACTACATCAATAGAGGCAAAATCAACACCCATCAAGCTATTAGCAAAGTCCTGGGGTATAACTAAATATGCTAATAATTGCCCTTGATTAAACAGCTCTTCCATGTTTTCCTGGCTATCAAGAGTTATATTAGCAAACTTAGCAATACTTTCTGAATTTTTAAAATAATTTAATACTATAGAAGAATAGAAGGATTGATCATTATCCACTATTCCTATATGTATATCTGATTTCATCACAAGAGGTTTCTGCTCTTTGGTTTTTGCGATCAGGGCAAAAGCCCCAATCGCGAAAACCGAAATGGTAAATACCAGTATACTCTTCTTACTATACAGGAACTCTTTGATTGTCTTTATAAAATAACCTAACATAGACTCTCCTATTAAGGTAATAACACCCATGTACCAAACCATCTCAAGAAATGTCCCACATACCATTTGCTTACAGTCATACCACTTAATACTGGATAAAACATAAAGAACAGTATAACTGCGAATGCTACATACGAGATAATCAATGGTTTTATCTTAGGATTTCTTTTCATTAGATAATAGATACAAAATGCTATCATTAGGATTACAAATGGCACGCTTGGAAAATAATGATAGATAAATGTGCATCTTGTAACAAGAA
>JAEYRR010000320.1 GCA_023435505.1 Bacillota bacterium
GCCTTAGCGCCAAATAAAATAGTGATAGGAGTAGTTGGGATGTTCCCCTTCTTAATCTCTAAATACTTATGAATGACATAAAGGGCATTCATTTGTTGACGCTTATACTCATGAAGTCTCTTAATCTGTATATCAAAAATAGAGTCAGGATTTAAAGTAATCTGCTGTGTCTTTTCAAGATAATGGCACAGTTCTTCCTTCTTTTCTCTCTTAATCTTGTACAGTTCATTAAGAGCTGCTTCGTCTTCACAGAAGGAAGCAAGTTTTTTAAGCTCTGTGGCATCTTTATGGAAGCCATTACCAATACGCTCCTGAATAAAGGAGGTCAGCTGAGGATTGCAATGTAATAACCAGCGACGGAAGGTAATTCCATTGGTCTTATTATTGAATTTCTCTGGATAGAGCTTATAGAAGTTATGAAGCTCAGTCTCCTTTAGGATATCTGTATGCAGAGAAGCAACTCCATTTACAGAAAATCCGTAATGAATATCGATATGCGCCATGTGAACTCGGTCTTGACGATCGATAATCGCTACGCTTTCATCGTTGTACTTACGGCGTACCTTGTCATCTAAGATTTCAATGATTGGTACTAACTGTGGTACTACTTTCTGCAAATATTTAATTGGCCATTTTTCCAATGCCTCTGCCAAAATAGTATGATTTGTGTAGGCGCAGGTCTTAGAAACCACGTCAATTGCTGTATCCATAGATAATCCTCTCTCTACAAGAAGACGGATCAATTCTGGGATTACCATTGTTGGATGTGTATCATTAATCTGCACTACTGCATAGTCAGGAAGGTCATATAGAGTGCATCCCTTCTCCACTGCTTCTTCTAAAATCATCTGTGCAGCATTGCTAACCATAAAATACTGCTGGTAGATACGCAACATACGTCCTTTTTCATCGCTATCATCTGGATATAAGAACAAGGTCAGATTCTTTTGGATTAACTCTTTATCAAAGCTAATTCCTTCTTCTACAATGCCTTCATCCACCGTATCAAGGTCAAATAAATGCAGATAGTTGGTTCGGTTATCGTAACCAGTTACCGCTATATCGTACATTTTGGAGTTATATACATGTCCACCCATCTGTACTGGATAGGATTTTTCTCTCTTAATCAACCAGGATTCAGATTCAAGCCAAGAATCAGGGGTTTCTCCCTGTACACGATTCTTAAACACCTGTCTGAAAAGGCCAAGGTGATAATTTAAGCCAATTCCGTCACCAGGTAGTCCGATGCTTGCCATAGAGTCTAAGAAGCAGGCTGCCAGTCTACCAAGACCGCCGTTACCAAGAGAAGGTTCTGGTTCAATCTCCTCGATCTCCGCTAATACCTTTCCTTGTTCTGCTAATGTTGTTTTGACTGCATCATATATTCCAAGATTGATTAAGTTATTTGATAATAACTTTCCAATCAAAAATTCTGCTGAAATATAATATACTTTTTTCTTGTCATTGAACACTTCTCTGTCTGCTGCAATATTACCTGTCATTCGAAGCAGTGCATGGTAGATCTCTATATTCGTTGCCCCAGAGATACTTCCACCTAATTCTCTGGTAAGTAATTCTGCTACATTTATTTCGTTTGCCATCATACTTAAAACCTCCTTTTCTTGCATTATACTATTTATTTTGCTATAATTCTTGCTATATTATCGCAGATACTTGTACAATACTATCATTTGGAGGTCTAAGATGAATCTTAAAGAGTATCAGAATTATCGTGAACATAAAACACATACCAGCATGGAATTCCCTTATAACACTTACATATGCTCGATTCCCTTAGATTTTCCTGAAGTACCAATGCATTGGCACTCTGAAATGGAATTTGTAGTCGTAAAAAGGGGCACCGGAAAAATAAGTGTCAACTATGATTCTTATACCGTCACCGCAGGGAATATTCTGATGATCCCTTCTGGTCATATGCATTCCATCCATGGTATCCCCGGAACTATCATGGAGTATGAAAATATTTTTTTTAAAGCTGATTTTCTACTCTCTCACCGTGAGGACCTATGCTCCACCCAATTTATCCGCCCTCTTTTTCATGGTGGAATTGCCTTTGACACCCTACTACTGACCCCTTCCCTGTCCTACTACTCAGAGATTGCCTCCCTGTTAGAGAAAATCGACTACCTTTCCGATACCCGGCCAGAGGGATATCAGCTAGCCATAAAAGGATACTTCTTTCAAATTTTCTTTATCCTTTTTTCCCATAAAAAAATAGATTCCAGTGTCTCAACGACACCGAAATCTATTGAGAAGATGAAAATCCTCATTAAGTATATGGAAGAACATTATGCCGAACCGCTGACTATTGAACAGATGGCTGAACTCATTCACTACAGTCCTTCTCATTTTATGAAGTTCTTCCGAAGCAATATGGGCACTAGCTTTATCAATTATCTAAACGACTACCGACTTACCATAGCCGCAAGAACACTCCGCTTATCCTCCGAACCCATTCTGGATATTGCCAACCAGAGCGGATTTGACAATCTTTCTTACTTTAACCGACTGTTTAAAAGAAAGTATGGGGTGACGCCAGGTTACTTTCGCAAAGGCAAGTAATCTAGGTCATCAATGAATTCCTGTGCAGCCTCTGCTATGTAATGAGACTTTGTATATACAAAATAAGTACTTCCATTAAGAACTTTTATACGCTGTATAGCGGTGTTAGTCAGTAAATCCTCATGTAACTGCTTCCAATCTGAGCCCATAGATTCCTGATTGGAAGTACTACTGTAAGACAGGATAAATAAAACGGGAAGATCTTTGGGATATTTATCATTCAGTACTGTACTGAAATTGCTATAATCATGAGCCATCTCATCTACCACATTTTTACTATAAAACTTATCCATAAACATCTCTTGTACAATATCAAATTCATCTCTTGTATGCTTAAAATCGAGGAGTGGCTCATACAAATTCCATTCCATTGTGGCAAAACCAGTGAATGATAAAAATCTTTGTTTCAAGTACTGTAACTTTGCCTCTTTTCTCATTCTTCTCTGATACTCATCCGGAGTAATTCCCTCCATTTCAAGTGTCTCGTCCAGTTCGGCGGCTACACTTGAATCCAATCCTATTACAGCCTCTACCTCCTTTGGATAGGTATTGGCATATAATTGAGCATATATCCCAGATACCTGATGCGGCATCATAATGTAAGGCCCTTCTTGTCCAAGACTTTTCAAAGCAGTATGGATCTCATATACAAAATTATCCGCCGTTCGTTCCTTGTCTGTGGCATCACTAAAGCCACGCCCCAGATAATCTAATATGATTACCCGATTTTTCTCACCAAGCTCATCCGCGATTGGCTTCAAGGTAATGGTGGGGCAGGGATCAAATAAGGCACATAATAGAACTATGGTGTGTTCACCTTCACCTGTTATATATGCCGCCATCTTCTTTCCATCAACATCTGCATAGGTAATGTTGTTCTCTCGGTATGTATTTACGGTCTCCTTCGTATCACTTCTATTTTTATGGCTAATGCCGGTTACAATAAGGGTCACTGCTGTAATAAGTACCAGTAAAATAAGCCCAACCCTCTTCATATCTCTCTTAAATACTGCTATAAGAGTTTTATATTTAACCATCATGTTTGTGATCCAGTTGTGGAATCTCTTTAATAGTAGAGCCGATGGAATAGACAGGACTAAAACCGTGAGAACATACAGTGCAACATTCCTGATATAGTACAAAGGATCGACCTGATTATCCATGAAGCTAAAGCCAAATAGCTGAACGAAGAGTCCATGAATCAGGTAGAACTCCAATGTAATAGCTCCCATAAATGCCAGTGCCTTGTTGCCTATCCTGACCTTCATTCCCAATAGAAAGATGACGAAAACAAAGGAACAGCAGGCGGCCATCTGTGAAAGTAGAGAGATCCATCTACGTATTCCATAAGCAAGGTTTGTACCGAGTTGGGAGAGTATTTCCTGTGTGTATACCGAAAGGAGATAAAAACCAGTAAGAGAAATAATCGCCAGTATCACATACCATACATAACGTTTTTTTATCTTTTGGACAATGACTTCTTCATGTCTTGCAAATAAGAGTCCAATCCAGAAGAGATGAACTGAGTTATACCACCATTCTCCATACATCCACCAGTCGCAAAAATCCTACATAAAGGAACACTACGAGGCAGGTAATAAGAACTGCAACTTTTTCATTCTTACAGTAACGGAAGGCAAGATAAAAACCGAAATAAAAGATCAATAGAGCAATTATATACCATGCATACGGATTATATAAATCGGGACCGGATAAGTGAAAAAGGAACTGGGGCAGACCTACTACATCTCCCATCAACTGTCGAACATATATGAAAATGATAGTTGTAGAAAGAAATGCCAATAATACTGGTAAAGCCCGTCGATTAAAATAGCCCTTTAAATAATCTGGTTTTGTTTTATAGCTCTTATATAGTCCATAACCAGAACTGAAGAAAAAGA
>JAEYRR010000278.1 GCA_023435505.1 Bacillota bacterium
TCAGCTATTTCCTGGACCTTAATAGGTTCATAGAACTTTTTTGAGATATAGCTGATGACGTCGCGTATATAACGAAGTTCTAGATTCAGTTCAGACCCCTGAGGCTTTCTGGAGGAGTTGTTAACCATCAATTGAAATAAGTGATATAGACTTCCAATACATTCATACTCATATTCTCTGTGATGGAGTAGTTCTAGTAAGCAGTTCTTTATATCGTCATTAGGTTCCATAGGGATATAGATGGGATGCTTTTTGGTTACTCCAGCAGCATGGAGTATTTCTCGTGCCTTTTGACCGTTAAAATGAATCCAGACATAGTCCCATGGATCTTCTTTGTCTGCCTGATAGAACGCAACCATATTTGGTGGAGTAATAAAGGCCTGATTGGTACCTACCGGGAACTCTTCATTGTCCAAAAATAAAGTACCTTTTCCATTTATAATATAGTGCATCACATAATTATTACGGATGATAGGCCCAAAGCTGTATTCTGGTGGACATTTTTGACAGCCTACTTCATAAACATTAAGGTCATCATAGGAATCATAATTAATAAAATAGAGTTCATCAAAATGCTTGATTGCGATGGGAACCACTCCTTTAAGTAATAATGTATTATTTTTTCATATTATAGCAATTTATTTAAATAAAATCCATATATTTGCAAATTAATATTTGGTTTCTAAGGAGGAATCCAAGATGGCAGTAGAGTTATTCAAAGAGTATACATTTGGTGATATCAGAATTCGATATCTAGTGGATGCAAATAGTGGGCATATCGGCTTACTTCTTTTGCCGTCTGATGTAGCATTAACGGAAGATATTAAGAAAAATGAGATGCTAGAGTCCATAGTACAGTTAAAACTGACTGGAGATATCTATGATGCCGCCTATGCGATGGGTAATAGTATGAGGAACAGTGAGACAGTACTCAGATTGCGATACGATAGACAGACTGATACGGTCTTAGATGGAAGTCATCATATTGACACTGTACTAAAAGATGACCGTGGATATCAAGTAATGCATTGTCTAAGATGGAAGCCTGGCACACGTTATGTTAGAGTACACTGTGTGTTTACCAATACAGGGGAAGAAACCTGCACCCTGGAAATGATGGAAAGCTTCTCTCTGGGAGGTCTATCCCCTTATCTAACGGGAGATGGACATAAAAGTATGAAGCTTCATCGCATACGAAGTGTGTGGAGCCAGGAAGGTTTACATGAAGCGATTCCTTTAGAACAATTACAATTGGAACCAGCATGGGATCCTCATGCTGTACGTTGTGAGCGATTTGGCCAGGCAGGTAGTATGCCGGTTAATAAATTCTTCCCATTTGCTGCAGTAGAAGATACTGTAAACCATATATTCTGGGGAGCCCAGATTGCCCATAATGCATCCTGGCAGATGGAGTATTATCGTAAGGATGATGGACTTAGTTTAAGTGGAGGATTAGCAGACAGAGAATTTGGTCATTGGATGAAGAATATAAAACAAGGAGAATCCTTTACTACGCCGGAAGCAATTCTGACAGTAGCCCATACAGAATCTTTTGACCTATTTACAGGAAGACTGACAGAGGCTGCAGAAGAAGGTCTAGCAGATGTACCAGCAACAGAAGAGGAATTACCTTTTATCTTTAATGAATATTGTACCACCTGGGGAAGTCCTTCTCATGAGAATATCATAGGTATCCTAGAAAAAATCAGAGGGAAAGGATTTAAGTATTTTGTCATTGATGCTGGATGGTATAAAGAGGAGGGTATTCCATGGGACGTTAGTATGGGAGATTATGAAGTATCAAAGGTTCTGTTTCCTGAGGGACTAGAACAGACTGTGCAGGCAATCCGAGATGCAGGTATGATTCCAGGAATATGGTTTGAGATGGAGAATGTAGGGAGTGCTTCTCGTGCTTACCATATGGAGGAACATTTATTGCATAAAGACGGTAAGGTCTTAACCAGTTATTTTAGAAGATTCTGGGATATGAGAGATCCTTGGGTAGAAACATATCTTACAGATAAAGTCATCGGAACATTAAGAAAATACAAGTTTGGATATTTGAAGATTGATTATAATGAGACAATCGGCATTGGCTGTGATGGTGCAGAATCCCTTGGAGAAGGTCTTAGACAGAATATGAAGGCTACTTCAGAGTTTATTAAAAAAGTAAAACGTGAGGTCCCTGGCATTATCATTGAAAACTGTGCATCCGGTGGCCATCGGCTAGAGCCTAGTTTAATGTCACAGGTGAGTATGGCATCCTTCTCTGATGCGCATGAATGTGAAGAGATTCCAATCATAGCAGCAAACCTACACCGCTTCATACACCCTAGACAAAGTCAGATTTGGGCGGTTATACGTACCAATGACTCTTTAAAAAGAATTGCATATTCCATTATTAATACTTTTCTAGGAAGACTATGTATCTCAGGAGATGTTACCGAGCTTTCTATAGATCAGTGGAAGGTAATAGAAGAAGGAATGCAGTTTTATAAGGATATTGCTCCAATTATTAAGAATGGGCAGTCCTATCTGTATGGTAGTGGGAATGTTGGATGCCGATATCCTGAAGGTTGGCAGGGGGTAGTTCGGATTGGTAAGGAAGGAAGAGCCTTTGTAATACTTCATATATTTGGAGGAACATTACCACATCATATTAGTATCAAACTACCAGAAAATTGTCCATCAATAATAGAGAAGGTATATTCAGATCGTGCGGAACAAGTAGTGATTGAGAATGGAGTATTGACGTATATTTCATGTGAAAATGAGAAAGCATTAGCAATACAGATAATGGAATCGTTATAAAAGTGCTTCAAAGAGGCAGAACTATGAGTGATAGTTCTGCCTCTATTTTATGATAACATCTTTAATATCAAATAAATCTTTGCTATAATTAGGTGGCTTTAAATCCCCAGAATATAAGTGATATTAATATATAGATTCAGATATATTAATTACAATTATAAAAGTAATTGTGATACAATAAGAACAGGATAAAGGTGAAAACCTAACAATTTGGAGGTTATGACAATGAGTAAAGTAAGAAGAGTCTACGTGGAAAAGAAACAGCCATATGCCATTCGTGCGAAAGAACTAAAGCATGAGATTAGACGCTATCTGGACATAAAAGGTCTAGATCAGGTTCGTGTTCTGATTCGCTATGATATAGAGAATGTAAGTGAGGAAACTTATAATAAAGCCCTGGGAATCGTGTTCTCAGAACCTCCTGTAGATATTCTATTTGAAGAGACATTTACAAAAGAAGTAGAAGATTTGGTGTTTTCTGTAGAATACCTGCCAGGACAGTTTGACCAGAGAGCGGATTCTGCAGAACAGTGCGTGAAATTGTTGAAGGAAAGTGAAGCCCCTGTTATTCGTTCCGCAACTACATATGTACTGTCTGGTCAGATTACAGAGGAAGAATTTGAAAAAATTAAAGCATACTGCATCAACCCAGTAGATTCCCGAGAAGCAGATGAAGTAAAACCGGAGACCTTAGCTACAGAATTTGAAGAGCCTGCTGACGTGGCTATCTTTGATGGTTTTATCAATATGAAGGAAGAAGAATTAAATGAGTTATACCTTTCTTTAAATCTAGCCATGACCTTTAAGGACTTTTTACACATTCAAAAATACTTTACGGAAAGTGAGAAGAGAGATCCTTCCAAGACAGAGATTCGTGTGCTGGATACCTACTGGTCTGATCACTGCAGACATACTACCTTCTTAACCGAGTTAAAAGATGTGCAGTTTGAAGATGGTTATTATAAAACTCCAGTTGTTAAAAGTTATGAAGAATATATGGCGGCAAGAGAAGAAATATTTGCCGGACGTACAGAT
>JAEYRR010000302.1 GCA_023435505.1 Bacillota bacterium
CCGCCTAAGTACCAACGTGTGCATAACAGTCTTCTGGGGGATGATCTACGGTCGTCTGTTAGTCCCCACCTCAATTCTTAAGGATATAAAGGATAGGCCAAACAAAAAAGAGGGTGTAACTTATAGATAGTTACACCCTGTTATAATTCAGGCTCTACCCTTTCTCCCTTAATGCTTTTATCACTGCTGCCGCTGTCCTCTCTTCTACCTCTAGGAAGTGTTGTGGCTCATGGATGTCTTTTAGGTAATGGGCATCGGAGTCGTGGAGGATTCTACATTTTTGAAGATAGGGATGTTGTTTCTTTAGTTCTTCCACCTTTGTCTCGTCCTTAATCTCTACGGTGGTAAAACGGCTATCAAAGGGAATAAATCCTAGATTGTACAGTAAACTATGGCTGTTCTTGTCGATGTGGGCTGGAATCATGACGCCCTCATACTGTTCCACCAAATCATATACTTGGTCAAAGGAGATTCTTGTGCTTTGAATCAGGAGGTTGGGTTCATGACCAATCACCTGATCTTCTTCATTACATAAAAGCTGTGGTCCAAAGATAGACTCCTTATTAGGAAAGAGATTCAGTTTACTGTATACATAGGAATCAAAGTCTAATGCCTTCTTAAGAGTCGGAAATAAGCATAACACATGGACCTCTTCTTCCGTGGTCAGCTCCATACCAGGTAGAGCAAGTATTCCGTAATGCTCTGCCCAATGAAGGACTGCCTTGCAGTTACGGCACGTATTATGATCCGTTACAGCAATCAGCTCTAACCCATTTACCACTGACATTCCTACAATATTAGCCGGCGTCATATCCTGATCTCCACAAGGAGATAGGCAGGAATGGAGATGTAAATCATAAGACAACCTAAGCACGAATTAACTCTTCGATCTGGCGGGCAGTCTCATAGATTGGCTGGTCGGTAGCAAGCACTATAATGCCCTGTTCCTTGGCTTTACTAACAACTGGCTCATCCAATACGATTCCTTCTGCCAGAATCACTGCTGCTGCATCCGTCAGGGAAGCCACAGCAAGTGTATTGATATTACCCATTACAGTCACCCAAGCTGCTCCGGCTGGAGATTTACTCATAGCAATGCTCAGTAAATCACAACAATAGGGAACGGTAATGGTTTTCTCGGTATCTCCTTCTATATTGATCACCTTAAATATATCTAGCTTAAGTAACTCTGCTACTGTCATGGTAATTCCTCCTATTGGTCATCTAATTTATTAATCTCATCGGAAAGTTGATGAATGTATTTCTTTAAGATGTGGATACAGTCCTTTTCCTTGGCTACTCCACGAACTACATCCTCTGCCAGCGCACGGCAGGTAGGAGCACCACAGGAGCCACAATCAAGACCTGGGAGGCTTTTCATCAGTTCTTCTACCTTGGCTACATTCGCAATGCTTTCTTCTAAATTACCCCCAAGCTTAAATACCGGTTCATACTGGACATCACTACTCCAAAAAGCATTCTTAGGTGCTGGTGTACTTAGTCTTGCACAGGCCACCGGCATGTATTTACGAAGTCTCTTTAATTTGACCTTGGCCACAAATGGGTTCTCTACGGTCATGACTCCACCAACGCAGCCTCCGTTACAGGCATTTAGCTCAATAAACTCCAGATTACCGAATTTTTGATCCTCCATATCCTCTAAGACACGGATTACATTTTCTATCCCATCTGCTGCCAAATAGCTGTCGGTTAAAAGTCCTCCGGCCTCTCCACCTGTACTTCCCCAGGAGATTCCGATCTTACCGGAAATAGAGAGCTCCTCTACGTCATCCACACTATCCTTCATATAATGAATTAACGAAGGATAGACCTCTTTAATGGCAAGAACTGCATCCAGCTCGCTTTTTTCGATTCCAAGCGGAGAATGCATCGCTGTCACCTTGGCAGGGCATGGAGAGATGAAGATAATTCCAATCTTCTCACTAGGCAGACCTGTCTTTTTCATAGCTCTTTCTCTGGCTAAGGAAGCAGCCAGATCAACAGGTGCGCAGATAGGAAGCAGATGTTCAATTAGATTAGGAAATCTAACTCGAATCAGTCTCACAACAGAAGGACAGGCTGTACTGATGATCGGCCACATCTCTTTATGCTCTTCTACATATTTTCTGGACATCTCAGAAACAAGCTCAGCCGATCCACTTACCTCATATACATCATCAAAACCCATTTTCTTTAATGCTGTCAACACTATATTGACATCCTCAAGATTATTGAACTGGGCATATAGAGAGGGAGCCGGAAGGGCAACTGTATATTCATAGTTCTGTAATACACTGATACTATCATAGTACGCTTTTTTGGCATGATGAGGACAGATACGGATGCACTCGCCACAGTCAATACAGAATTCCTTTGTAATCACTGCTTTTCCATTCCGTACACGAATAGCCTGAGTAGGACAACGTTTAATACAGTTTATGCACCCCATGCATTTGTCTGGATCTAGACGTACTGATGTATAAAACTTATCCATTTTCTTCTCCTTTCAACAGAATGTGTTGCCATCTTCGTCCTTAGTTAGCGTTCTCGGCAAACACTTTCATGGTAACAGTTGTTCCGACACCAACCTCAGTCTCTATCCACATTTCATTAGAGTATTTTTTCATATTAGGAAGACCCATGCCTGCACCAAACCCTAAAGTTCGAATATTGTCAGGTGCGGTAGAGTAACCTGCCTGCATCGCCAGATCTACATCGGGAATTCCTGGACCCTTGTCTTTGAGTATCATCTTAATCTCTTTGGGGGAGATCTCTACATCAATGGTTCCACCATCTGCATGGATGACCATATTAATCTCGCCTTCATACATGGCAATTGCTACTCTTCTCACTACATCAGGACAAAATCCCATCTGTTTCAGCTTAGACTTTACATCGCTGGATGCTTCTCCTGCCCTGGTAAAGTCCTCAGAGGATACTTGATAATTTAAATTAATGATCTCGCTCATATGGTGCACCTCCACGAAGTCCCTTTTCGTAAAGCAGCCCACAGGCGGAAAACATGCGGTGGCCTGTAGAAAGCAGAGCTATTCCACAGTCATTGGCCAGTTCGATCATCGTGTCATCAGGACGTTTTCCACGGACAAATACGATACAGACAATATCCATCATCTCAGCTGTTCGAATTACCTGGGGATTGCAAAGTCCGGTTAGCAATACTGACTGGTCCTTTACAAATGCCAGAACATCGCTCATCATATCTGAACCACAGGCAGTATGTACCGCCTTATCCATAAAATCCTCTCCACTAATTACCCTCGCCCCTAATATGTCACAAATATCTCTAACTGTCATCCTATATCCTCCTTATATAATAAATTCTTACGGTCTACCTTCTATTAGTTGTATATTTATTAACAACTTAATCCTAGACATTAGCCATTTCTAATATCTGGTATGTACTAAAAGTATAGCATTAGAACAACTTTTTTTCAATAGAAGGCATATAAGCATGACATAATTAACCATTTTAAAATGCGTTTTGACAAATAATTATCTATTTCGATAATTATTTTTGTTTAAACTGCCACTGTTCTTTTTTTAGAACACAGACATATCTGTAGATTTCTTAACATTTATATGCTATAATTACAATGCGTGTATGGGCTTTACGCTTAGCTACGCTGGGATATACTCATTCCCGGTTGTAATATAAATATATCAAGGAGGTAAAGAAAATGGGTTCTAAAACGAGCAAGATTCCTTTTGCCGGTACAAAAGAGCAAGAGGCCGAACTTTTAAAAGTCATTGCTGCCCACAAAAATGACAAGGGAGCTCTTATGCCTGTTCTTCAACAAGCGCAAGGAATTTATGGCTATCTTCCAATTGAAGTTCAAACCATTATTTCTAACGAGATGGATATTCCATTGGAGAAAATCTACGGAGTTGTAACATTCTACTCTCAATTCTCTCTTAACCCTAAGGGTAAATACCAGATTTCAGTTTGTCTTGGTACTGCTTGTTATGTAAAGGGTTCTGGTGATATCTATAACAAATTAATTGAAAAATTAGGAATTCAAGGTGGAGAATGTACACCTGATGGTAAGTTTTCATTAGACGCATGCCGTTGTATCGGTGCCTGTGGATTAGCACCAGTACTAACTGTAAATGATGATGTATATGGCCGTTTATCAGTTGATGACATCGATGGCATTATCGCTAAATATACAGAATAATGATGACCGAACTTTCTCTTAATGTATTAGATGTGGCAAACAATTCGGTTCGTGCTAATGCGTCGATGATTGTGATTAAAATAACAATCGACACCAAAAACGATACTATGACTATTTTGATTGAGGATAATGGAAAAGGAATGACTCCTGAACAAGTAAACCAGGTAGAAGATCCTTTCTTCACTACTCGAACGACCAGAAAAGTTGGCCTTGGTGTTCCTTTTTTCAAATTAGTTGCAGAAGCCTCTGGCGGAAGCTTCTCCATAACATCTACTCCTGGAAAAGGAACTTCCGTACTTGCAACCTTTGGCTATTCTAACATTGACAGAATGCCTTTAGGAGATATCACAAGTACCATACATACTCTAATTACATTTAATTTAAATATAGATTTTGTCTATACATATCATGTTGATGAAAGAGAATTTATATTGGATACGAGAGAATTTCGTGAAATCATTGGAGACGTTCCATTTAATGCGAAAGAAGTTTCTTCCTATATTAAAGAATATCTGGAAGAAAACAAAGAAGAAGTCGATGGAGACCTTACTGTATATTAGTAAGGTCGCAACTTGAACAACGCTATTAAATTCAATTAGGAGGTATTTTCTATGAAATCTTTAGAAGAGCTTAAAGCCATCCGTGAGAAAATGCAAGGTCAAGTAGGACTAAGATCTGAAGACGAGACACAGACAAGAGTTGTTGTAGGTATGGCTACTTGCGGTATTGCAAGTGGTGCAAGACCTGTTTTAAACACTCTTTCCGACGCTGTTTTATCTAAGGGCTTAGACCATGTCATTGTTACTCAAACAGGATGTATTGGGTTATGTCAGTATGAACCAATTGTGGAAATCTTAGAACCAGGTAAAGAAAAAGTTACCTACGTTAAGATGACTCCAGAAAAAGCACTCGAAGTAGTTGAACAACATCTTATTCGCGGTCATGTTATTGGGGATTACACCATTTCCGCGAATTTAAAATAACTAAAGGAGGATAAAGCATGTATCGTTCACACGTCTTAGTTTGTGGTGGTACCGGATGTACTTCCTCTGGAAGTGTTGAAATCATCAAAACATTACAAGCTGAAATTGATAAGCAGGGCCTTAAAGATGAGGTATCTGTTGTACAAACCGGATGTCACGGACTTTGCGCTTTGGGACCAATCATGATTGTATACCCTGAAGCAGCATTCTACTCTATGGTAAAGGTTGAAGATATACCGGAAATCGTTTCCGAGCATTTATTAAAGGGTCGTATTGTAAAACGTCTTCTTTATAATGAAACTGTTACTGCAGAAGGCGAAGTTAAATCCCTTGCTGAGACAGATTTCTATAAAAAACAACATCGTATCGCTCTGCGTAACTGTGGTGTTATTAACCCAGAATGCATCGATGAGTACATAGGAACACACGGATATGAAGCTCTTGGTAAGGTTCTTACTTCCATGACTCCAGATGACGTTATCCAAACATTATTAGACAGCGGTTTACGTGGCCGTGGAGGCGGTGGCTTCCCAACAGGATTAAAGTGGAAATTTGCCAAAGCCAATGACGCAGATCAAAAATACGTTTGCTGTAACGCCGACGAAGGTGACCCAGGTGCATTTATGGACCGTTCCGTATTGGAAGGTGACCCACACGTAGTATTAGAGGCTATGGCAATTGCAGGATATACCATTGGTGCTAACCAGGGTTATATCTACGTTCGTGCAGAGTATCCAATCGCTGTAGAACGTCTTCAGATTGCAATCAACCAGGCTAGAGAATATGGTTTACTTGGTAAAAATATCTTTGATTCTGGTTTCGATTTTGATATCGACTTAAGACTTGGTGCCGGAGCATTCGTTTGTGGTGAGGAAACTGCACTGATGACTTCTATCGAAGGTAATCGTGGTGAGCCTCGTCCAAGACCTCCTTTCCCAGCTGTAAAGGGTCTGTTCCAGAAGCCTACTATCTTAAATAACGTTGAGACTTATGCTAACATTCCTCAGATTATCTTAAATGGTGCTGAATGGTTTGCTTCCATGGGTACTGAGAAATCCAAAGGAACTAAGGTATTTGCACTTGGTGGTAAGATCAACAATACCGGTCTTGTAGAGATTCCTATGGGAACTACTCTTCGTGAAGTTGTAGAACAGATCGGTGGCGGAATTCCTAATGGAAAGAAATTTAAAGCTGCTCAGACTGGTGGACCATCCGGTGGATGTATCCCAGCAGAGCATTTTGATATCCCTATTGACTACGATAACTTAATAAACATCGGTTCCATGATGGGATCTGGTGGTTTGATCGTAATGGATGAGGATAACTGTATGGTTGATATTGCGAAATTCTTCCTTGAGTTTACCGTTGATGAATCCTGTGGTAAATGTACTCCTTGTCGTATCGGTACTAAGCGTCTGTATGAGATGCTTGATAAGATCACCAAGGGTCAGGGTACTTTACAAGACCTGGATAAGATGGAAGAACTTTGCTACTATATCAAAGATAATTCCCTCTGTGGTTTAGGTCAGACTGCTCCTAACCCTGTTCTTTCTACATTGAGATACTTTAGAGACGAGTATATTGCCCATGTAGTAGATAAGAGATGTCCTTCAGGCGTTTGTAAGGCTCTTCTTAGCTTCGAGATTCTTCCTGACAAGTGCGTTGGTTGTACCTTATGTGCAAGAAATTGTCCAGTTAGTGCAATCACAGGTTCTGTTAAGAATCCACACGTTATCGATAAAGATAAATGTATCAAGTGTGGCGTTTGTATGGAAAAATGTAAGTTTGGCGCTGTCGTAAAGAAATAATGGAAAGAATGGCAAATTAAAGGAGGTTAATAATGGAGACAGTAACTTTAAAAATAAATGGTGTCGAAGTTGTCGCACCAAAAGGTTCAACCATTTTAGAAGCTGCCCGCATCGCACATATTGATATTCCTACTTTATGCTATTTGAGAGAAATCAATGAAATCGGTGCCTGCCGTATCTGTGTGGTAGAAATAAAAGGCGCAAGAAGCTTAGTTGCTTCCTGTGTGTACCCAGTAAATGAAGGTATGGAGGTTTGGACCAATACTCCTAAGGTATTGGATTCCAGAAAGAAAACTCTTCAACTTATCCTGTCCAATCATAATAAATCCTGTTTATCCTGTGTACGTAGTGGAGACTGTGAGCTTCAACAGCTTTGTAAAGACCTGAATGTAGATGATGTAAGCTACTATCATGGTTCTGTAACAGCTTCAAAGCCAGACAAATCTGCTGCTCATATGGTACGTGACAACAGCAAATGTATTCTTTGTAGAAGATGTGTTGCTGCTTGTGCAAAGACTCAGAACATCGGCGTAATTGGACCAAATGAACGTGGTTTCAACACTAACATTGGTTCCGCATTCGAAATGGGTCTTGGTGAAACTAGCTGTGTATCCTGTGGTCAATGTATCGCTGTCTGTCCAGTTGGTGCTATCTATGAAAAAGATTATACAGATGATGTATTTGCTGCAATTGCAGATCCAGAAAAGGTTGTATTAGTGCAAACAGCTCCAGCTGTTCGTGCTGCTCTTGGAGAAGAGTTCGGTTACCCAATCGGAACTGATGTACAAGGCAAGATGGCTGCTGCTCTTCGCCGCTTAGGCTTTGACAAGGTATTTGATACCAACTTCTCTGCTGACTTAACAATTGTAGAAGAAGCTCATGAATTCCTTGATCGTGTGCAAAATGGTGGTGTATTACCAATGATTACTTCCTGTTCTCCAGGATGGGTAAGCTACTGTGAGCACTATTTCCCAGGTATGACTGAGAATCTTTCTTCTTGTAAGTCTCCACAACAGATGTTTGGTGCTATTGCAAAGACTTATTTAGCTGAGAAATTAGGCATTGCTCCTGAGAAGATTGTTATGGTAAGTGTTATGCCATGTACTGCTAAGAAATTCGAAATTACTCGTGATGACGAAAATGCAGCTGGCGTTCCAGATGTAGACATCGCTCTTACTACAAGAG
>JAEYRR010000344.1 GCA_023435505.1 Bacillota bacterium
AGCCTAGACCTTCCCAAAGCTTTAACAGTTTCTCTTCTTCGGCATTCGCTAAGGCTTCCACTGTAGGCAATTCCTCAATAAATCTTTTAAAATATCCTTTCACAGCCTCTACTCTGGTCTGTTGAAGCATAATTTCCGAAATCCAGACATAGTATGGCTGCGGATTATCACGCCAAGGAAGACTTCTTTTATTTGCATCAAACCATATAAGTAGCTTATCCACAATGCTTTCTAGCTCAATAGACATTTATCCACCAAATCTTTCTTTTTATCCTATCATACCAGTGTATTATTATATCGTCCATAGACAAAAAAAACTAGTAGATATATTTGGTATCAAAATATCTACTAGTTTATTGGATTAAGTACTCTGATCTTTCTTTGTTATAGTTATCTATTCATTTGCCTTCTAGGCCTCATGATTGGGAATTCTCCCTTGTCTATCATGTTATCATACATCTTTTCAAGCGCGGCCTGCATCATAGTTGCTTCCGTTTTATCCAAGACACCTAATTGAGAAAGTTTGTTCAATAATTCTATATCTGTTTTTTTCTTGTTTTTAAGGATGTCATATACTTCCTTCTTTTGCTTGTCAGTCAGCTTGTTCCACTTATCCAAAGCTGCCTGATACTTTTCATCTCCATTTTTACCGGAAGATCTCTTATCAACATCCTGAGTGTTTGTATCCGATGCAAGAACTGCAGTAGGCCAAGCAATGGTAAGTCCTAACGACAGTGCAAGTGCCACGAGACATAGTTTGAATTTCATCGCAATTTCCTTTCTTCTACGAAGCAAGAGCACTAATCCTATTGCTTAGTATTACCCGATTAAGTCCTCGATTATTTATCGCATAAAGGAAAGAGCTCCTGTTACGTCTGATTAGACGTGTCAGAAGCTCTTTATAATGTATGAAATTCAAATTAGTTATTGATTAATTTATCTTCTTCTTTATTCCAGCTATATAACTTACGAAGTTCTTCGCCAACTTCTTCACATGGATGCTCAGCTGCTTTTCTTCTCATAGCCTTAAAATGAGCCATGTTGCAGGAATTCATATCTGTTAAAAACTGCTGTGCAAACGTACCATCCTGGATATCAGCAAGAATCTTCTTCATCGTCTTCTTAGTTTCATCTGTGATGAGCTTAGGACCTGTTATATAATCGCCAAACTCAGCAGTATTGGAAATTGAATATCTCATACCAGCAAAACCAGATTGATTGATTAGGTCAACGATTAATTTCATCTCATGGATACATTCAAAATAAGCATTTTCAGGCGCATAACCAGCTTCCACAAGAGTCTCATAACCTGCCTGCATTAATGCACATACACCACCACAGAGAACTGCCTGCTCACCGAATAAGTCAGTCTCAGTCTCAACGCGGAAAGTAGTTTCCAGAACACCTGCTCTTGCTCCACCAATTGCTAGGGAGTAAGCTAGTGCTAATTCTTTGGCATTACCAGTTGCATCCTGTTCAACAGCAATCAAACAAGGAACGCCTTTACCTGCCTGATATTCACTTCTTACAGTATGACCAGGTCCCTTAGGAGCGATCATCGTAACATCAATATCTGCTGGAGGAACAATTTGGTTAAAGTTAATTGCAAATCCATGAGCAAACATTAACATATTACCAGCTTCAAGATTTGGAGCAATGTCGTTCTTATACAGAGCAGCCTGTTTCTCATCATTAATAAGAATCATGATAATATCAGCTTTTTTAGCAGCTTCTGCAGCTGTGTAAACTTCAAATCCCTGTGCTTCGGCCTTAGCCCAAGATCTACTTCCTTCATAAAGACCGATGATCACATGGCATCCGGATTCTTTCGCGTTAAGTGCATGAGCATGTCCCTGGCTACCATAACCAATGACTGCTATAGTCTTTCCTTCTAATAAAGATAAATTACAGTCTTCTTGATAATAAATTTTTGACATAATCAAATCCTCCTATAACAAATATGATATTTATGTTCTCCTTTGCATTACCTGTGGTCACAAGGAAATCAAAAGGGGTATCACTAATCTATGTAATCTTCAATATCACCAGAGCCTCTTAAAAGCCCTGTAATACCTGTGCGTACTAACTCACGTATTGTAAATCCTTCTAACAGATTGATAAAGGCATCGATCTTAGCTTGGTTTCCAGTCAGCTCCACCATAAGGGAATCCTTCGCTACATCTACAATATTAGCTCTAAAGATACCTGCTACTGCGATAACTGCCTGTCTGTCTTCCTGGTTTGCAGCAACCTTTACTAGCACTAGTTCTCTGCATACACTTTCCTGATCCTTTAACTCCTTTATCTCCTTAACATCCTCAAGCTTTTCTAACTGTTTTGTAATCTGCTCTAAAATGTTATCATCACCATTTACCACAACCGTCATACGAGAAAAAGCATTATTCTCTGTCTCTCCAACCGTAAGGCTGTCAATGTTATATCCTCTTCTACTAAATAGTCCTGCCACGCGGCTAAGAACACCTGAAGTATTATCTACAAGAATAGATAGTACCATTTTTCTCATAACATGCCCTCCCTATGTAATAAAAGTGCCTGCCATCACAAGCCTGTAATGGGGGCACCCTCTTGCTAACTCATTACTTATATGGTTGTTAGTATTGTATCAATCCTGGTATTGTTTGTCAAGTAAAGCACTTTTTAGCAAATATATAAATTAGTTATAGGAGACATAACTGAATTATCGTAAAGAGTAAGGCTGTTGCACTATATTAAATATCTGCCACTATTCCTGATTGTATATAAAATCATATAACATAGTTGCATTAGTTTCAATGTCTGGAACCAACACCTTCTTGGAATCTATTGTTTCATCTGTAAAGGTTCCATCTACCGGCAACCGATACTGAGTCAGCTCTGTTGTCCCCATCATGACAACTGTCTTCATATAACTGATAATCTCATCGTTATCTAAGTCTGTGGAGATATAGGGCATAACTGTCTTCATCATTTCCATAAGTTCTGTCAGAGAAAGAGTTTTAGCTTTCGCAAATATTGCTTGCAATACCGTCCTCTGTCTCTCTGTCCTACGGAAGTCACCATTCCCTTCTTTTCTAATTCTGGAATAGCAAAGAGCCTGTTCTCCGTTCATCACATTTTTCCCTGATTTTAATTTATAAACTTCGTCTTTACTGGATTTGTCTTTATAATAATCGATTAGATGTTCATACTCTGACTCTGTTATAGTGATTTCTACTCCACCAATCTGGTCAATCACATTAGTGAAAGCCGCAAAATCTACAATCACATAACCATCCAATTTAGTTTTAAAATTAGTCGCTATGGTTTCATACAGAAGCTCCACTCCTCCGTAAGAATAGGCAGCATTAAACCGATTTTTCTCATAACCAGGAATCTCTACATACATATCTCTCATAAGACTGGTCAGTTTCAGGGATTGATGTTTCATGTCTATAGTGGCAATCATGGTGGAATCCGATCGTCCTCCAATCGTCTCCCCCGGCCTTCTATCAGAACCGATTAACAGTATATTAATCACCTTATCATCAGAAACAAGCTCAATGTCGGACAGATCGACATTATTCAAATTTCCTTCTGTATTCTTTCCCATAAGATTTAAAACACCGTTAATCTCCATTTCTGCCTTCGCCACACCAAAGCCTATCGCAATTGCTAGCAAGAATCCGACACTAAGAAATGCTTTTCTGATTCGTCTTCTGCGTCTCTTCTTTTTCATATATACCTTATGGTAGTTTCGTTTTCTCTCCAGATATTCCTCATCGTAAGTCTGTCGTCTAGTTTCGTATCGATTCATTTTAAAACCCCTGCTTTAGTAATTCCTGTACAACTCTAACTGCCTCTTCAGCATCTGAAGAATAGCCGTCTGCACCGATTTCTCTCGCAAAGCTTTCTGTTATAACGGCTCCTCCGATAATAATCTTTGCTTTAAGGCCTTCCTTATTACGAAGCTGTACAACTGTCTTCATTTCCATCATCGTTGTTGTCATCAAAGCACTTAGTCCAATGATGTCAACATCCTTCTCTTTTGCTGCTTCTATTATTGTCTCACTTGGTACATCTTTACCAAGGTCTATTACCTCATAGCCATAATTTCTTAACATCAATGCCACCAGATTCTTTCCGATGTCATGAACATCTCCGGCTACTGTTGCAATAACAATCGTACCCAACTTCTTTCCCTGATTACTCTCCATCAATAAAGGTTGCAGATAATCTATGGCTGTTTTCATTGCTTGTGCACTGGATATCAGCTGTGGAAGAAAGTATTTTTGTTGATTGAACCAAACACCTACCTGTTTGATAGCTGGTATCAACTGCTCATCTAATAGAGCGGATGCCTTAGTTCCAAGGTTTAGCATATCCTTTACATGATCTACGATGTGCTTCCCGTTCCCTTTTATAACATCCTCAAATACTATAGACTCACTCTTCACATTTAGCAACATGGAATCATTGGGAACGCTCATTTCCTCTTTTGATATCTTCGTAATCTCTATAGAATGTTTGCTTACCTGATCAATGTAACTAAGGTCCGCACCCTCTTTGTTAAGTAGAAGATCAGAAGCAGATGCCATATTCATTAATAAATCCTGACCCGGATTAGCGATTGCCATAGTAAGCCCCTGATGGATTGCAAAGGTTAGAAATGCACTATTTACAAACTGCCTTTCAGGTAAACCAAAGGAGATATTGGAGAGTCCACAGACTGTGGCTACCTTAAGCTCCTCTTTACAATAGCGTATCGTCTCTAGGGCATCGATTGCTGCCCTTTTATTGGCTCCTACTGTATTGACAAGAGCATCTACTATAATATCCTCTTTGCTAAGACCAATATCCAAGGCTTTTTCAATCAAAGTATCTATAATGGATTGTTTTTCTTCGATATCCTTAGGCAACCCTCGTTCTGAAAGCGGAAGAAGAATAAACATGGCGCCATACTTTTTTGCAATAGGAAGCAGTCTCTCTACCTTCTCCGGCTCTAAGCTTATAGAATTAATCAACGCTCTGCCGGGATAGATACGAAGGGCGGCTTCTATTACATCCACATGACTAGAGTCTATGCACAGAGGCACATCCACTACCTGGGTCACCTCATACACCGCCTTAACCATCATTTCCTTTTCGTTAATCCCATTGGTTCCCATGTTGATGTCAAGAATCCGTGCTCCCTGTTCTACCTGTTCCTCCGCCATCTGAACTACCAGTTCAAGATTGTCCTCCCTAAGCGCTTGTTGCAATGGCTTCTTTCCAGTAGGATTGATTCTATCCCCTATTACAGTAAACCCACCTAAGAGGTGAATAGGCAAAAGAGTATGTTCCGTTGTCAATGCAGGAGCTCGGTGACTTGGAACAGGATTTAAAGAATAGTTCTTCAGGCTTTCTACCAGGAGGCGGATATGTTCCGGCGTAGTTCCACAACATCCACCAAGGATGTTTGCCCCTGCTTCTATAATCTGTTTCATTTTAGCAGCAAACTCCTCAGGATCCATGGAAAATACAGTCTTTCCATCTATCAATACTGGAAGACCTGCATTAGGCTTTGCTATCACTGGCACATGAGCAACAGAGCACATCTTTTTCACCACCTGACAAAGCTTATCAGGACCAGTGGAGCAGTTCACTCCGACAGCGGCTGCACCCATTTCCTGTAATACAACCATAGCGACCTCAGGAGTAGTTCCATATAGAGTACGTCCATCCTCATTAAAGGTAAGGCTCACCATAAAAGGAAGATCACAGAGCTCCTTGATTGCCAGCACTGCTGCACGACATTCCTGCAGACTCATCATGGTTTCTATCATAAACAAATCTACTCCAGCTATTAAAAGGTGCATGACCTGCTCTTTATATACCTCAACCAGTTCCTCAAATGTTAGGCTTCCCATTGGATACAACTGTTCTCCTGTCATCGTTAAATCTGCACCAATATAAACCTTACGGTCGCTGATCTTAGCTTCCTTTACCGCCTGTCTGGACAACTCTACTAACTCTTTGTTATAGTCTCCTACTTTATCCTCTATCCCATATTCCTTAAGTTTAATCCGATTTGCTGTAAAGGTTGGAGCAAGGATGATATCTGATCCAGCCTTAAGATAATCTCTCTGCAGCGTAATCAATGCTTCTGGATTTTCTAAAATCCATTTTTCCGGACAGACTCCGGAAGTCATTCCTGCTGCCTGCAGGTTTGATCCGGTAGCCCCATCTAACATTACATATTTAGACTGTACTAATAGCATCAATTCCTTATTGGTCATACAACTTCTCCTCATTTCTCACTATCTGATTGTTATTTTATCCATAAGACTAACGCGGTTAAATGGTAACATGAAATAATATCCATCCGCA
>JAEYRR010000336.1 GCA_023435505.1 Bacillota bacterium
GAACAATACAGTAGGTACAGAAATTATTGCAGCCATACATAATATTTACGCCAGCCTTAAAAGAATATTTTCTCTCACTTGGTAAGTCCTCAACAATCTCAGTGGCTTCTTTCCAGATATCTACCACCATAGTGTCAGATTCCAGTCTGGTCAGGATTAATTCTGCCAGTTTAAAGATATTGTGAGTACCAAATATAATATCAACAAAACGGTAGCTCTTTTGAATCTTTTCTACTACCACATCTTCCTGCATCATACAGCCACACAAAGCTATCATCATATTAGGGTTCTTTTGTTTTAATTTATTCAAATGTCCTAGATGGCCATATACTTTTAAATTGGCATTTTCACGTACTGTGCATGTATTATAAATAACGAAATCTGCATTCTCTGTCTCAACAAGCTCATACCCGATCTTTTCAAGGATACCGGCAATCTTTTCAGAATCTTTTGCATTCATCTGGCATCCAAAAGTTACGATACAAGCAGTCAGCGAACGACCTAACTTCATCTTTACATCATTCAATCTCTCTTTTGCAAGTTCCATAAATTGAATCTGTCTTGCGGTTTCGCTTGAATCTATGTTGTATTCAGTTCTACTCATAAATATTTCCTTTCCCTATTATCTCCTAGTATTATATAGTTTTTGCCATAAAAGTTCAAGTTTAAATCTATGGAAATGGAGAAAGGGGTCTACGACACAGGTTCTATTAGATGGATACTACAGTAAATGGAGTAGCTAAGATCTGACAAAATACTGTTCTCTGAAATTGTAAGGACAATGGAAACTGTGCTTGATCCGGTACCGTCTCTATAGTAAAGGCCGGCATTTTAATCTGTTCCGAATAGAAATGTACCGTATTCCCTCCTGTGTCCCCTACATCAATCTCCCGTTCAGGTAGTACAAGCTTATATCCCGTTACTAGTGCCAGTTTCTTCGCCAGCTCTAATTGTCTTTTATTATAAACCTCTGACATATGACTGCGATGATAATAGATCTCTTCTCCCCTAGAATGATAGTCTATGTAGGCTTCTGTCCTCACTTCCATCATAACTTTCATTAAGGCTTTCGTTTCCAGTTCAGAGCCTGCCTCATCCCCAATAAATTTTGATTTCCATGTAATAGAAGGAAAATTGCGATTAAGATCTATGCCACATTGGTTGTATTTCCACTCCTGGTAAGGAATCTCTGTCTCTTTTGCCATACATAGCTGTTTAGCATTATCTATGACATGAAACCCATTCAGGGCTATCATATACCCATCCGGATTTAAAAGAGGTACCATATAAAGTGTGAACTCCTCAAAAAATTCTCTAATATCTATATTCCATCTTTTTCTTATGCTCTCACATTCCCTGCTAGATGTATAAGCACAGGCATATTGCTCTGCCATAGCCATTAAAGCAGGAGTATTTACAGATTCTCTTCCATGAACACCTCCTGTAAGAAGTATCCCACGTTTTCCTTTTCCAACCTTAAGCATTAAGATACTACGGTTAGACACTGTGTTTCCGATGGTATGTACCTGTATAAAATCCGGATATACAATGCTTAGTAAGGAAGCATCCTTTACCAGATGATTGTAGTAATAGGGCTTGTTTAGGGTTACTAGTTTCATGAGCATCACCTAAGTCTATTTATATCATTATATTTTTACATGCCCATTTTATAACAAAAAGAGCTGCAACCTTATCGTAGTTGCAACTCTTTTTCCACTGCTTTGCAGTTGATAATTTCATTAGAAGTAATTAGGTACTGTAGGGGGATGTCATAAGCCTCCACAGGCAGTTCACCTAACACCTGAAACTCATATCCAATCCCACAGGTTATGATGGAGCCTTGCTCCACAGTGGAGAGATATCTGTCATAAAAGCCCCCTCCATATCCCAAACGG
Source organism: Bacillota bacterium (assembly GCA_023435505.1). Lineage (GTDB taxonomy): Bacteria > Bacillota > Clostridia > Lachnospirales > Lachnospiraceae > KM106-2. Next base: position 1,896 of record JAEYRR010000336.1, read on the forward strand.
TCTCCGGATTTTGTAAACGCAAGTCCCGGAAGAAGCATAAGAGATGGTTTTCTACTTGATGGGATGGCTTGCTCTAAAGTATCCGGTTCCGGAATACTCTGATATCCAGGTGTAATCTGATTCAGGTTCGTAATGATATAAAACCGGATATTCTCTCCTTCCACCTTAGGTAAGGCTACTCTTTTGTTATCTCTTAAAGCCTGTCGAATAATATCTGTTGTGGGAAGTTCACGGTTGTAGGATGCATAACAATAGACTGTCGAAGTCTCTTGGTATGGCAAAAAGTTAGTCAGTTTTCTACATACTTCTTCACCGGCAACCTTAATCTGCTCTCTAGTTAGGCCTTTTTTCTCTGCTCGGATACTATCTCGAATATCTGTCTTATTCACCAGCATCCCTCCCTTGGTACCTTATCCTATCCTAATTAAGATTTTTATTATTTAAGTTACGTTTACCCACTTCTTTTAACTCCGTTACGGAACCGTCCTCGTTTAATACAGAGATGTTATCTAACTGACCTCTTAGATTAGCGCGAATGGTCTTAATATATTCCTGACGAAGTTCTTTTTGTTCCAGTTTTTCTTCTTCTGTAAGACCTTCCGCCTTACTCTTGTTATAAAGTTCATTAATTCTAGCTATTTTATTATTATCCATATAGTTCCTTCCAATTATTATATTTAGTATGGATACTGCTCAGTTTTGATATAATCCAACAGATTAAAATCCTCCTGAGCATGGGCCAAAAAGATTGTCCCAATGTCTTCTCCTTGCATTACATCCGCGATGTTATCAATTCTCTCTCCATTGGCAATCACCATATCAGCTCCCGAAGCAGTGGCAATTTTAGCAGCAGAAAGCTTAGTAGCCATACCACCAGTACCAACACCGCTTACTGCACCCTTACCCATATCCATAAAGTTAGAATCCAGACGTTCTACCACGTCAATAAATTTGGCATCCGGATTATTATGTGGGTCATCGGTATACAAACCATCAATATCAGACATGAGAATTAATAAATCAGCTCCAATGAGGGCTGTTACAATCGCAGAAAGCGTATCGTTATCACCAAAATTATTATATTGTAACTCATCTGTAGATACGGTATCATTCTCATTTACGATAGGAATAACACCCAAATGTAATAGCTCCCTAAAAGTATTCTGGGCATTCAAACGGCTGATGTCATTGATCATAGTATATTTCGTCATCAATACCTGCGCACAGGTCTGGTTATATTCAGAAAAAATCCTCTGATACACCATCATGAGTCTAGCCTGTCCAACCGCTGCACAGGCCTGCCTTATACTGGTCTCAGTCGGTTTTTCTTTCAGACCTAAGGCTTTTCTTCCAACTGCAATAGCACCTGAGGAAACCAATACTACTTCTTTTCCCATATTTCTAAGATCCGTCAGCACTCGGATGAGTTTTTCCATGGTCCTAAGATCCATTTGACCTGTTTCCGGATGCGTAATTGTGGATGAACCAATCTTTATTACAATTCTCTTTTTGTGTTTTAATAATTCTCTATAGCTCATATTGTCCCCCAAACTTTAAATTGATACTCAATCAATATTTATTAGAATACCGGCTGGCAATGGCTTCATACACCTTAATGCCATCCATGGCAGCAGATGTGATACCACCGGCATAACCAGCACCCTCTCCACAAGGATAGATACCAATTACTTCACTTTCCAAACCTTCATTTCTAAGTATTCTAATCGGCGAAGAAGTCCTGGTTTCCACACCTGATAAAATGGCATCCTCATTAGCAAACCCGGAAATCTTACTTTCAAAATATTCTACACCTTCTATGATAGCCTCTGCAACATAATTCGGCACACATTTTCGAAGATTTGCAAATGTATACTCTCCTTTTATGTTAGGAGTCACCTCGCCGAAACCAGTGCTAGTCTCATTAGCTTTAAAGTCACCGAATTTCTGAATTGGTACAAAGCCCTTTCCAAGCTCATAGGCAGCCTTCTCATACTGCCGTTGAAAATACATTCCCGCAAGCGGTGAATCCCCTTCAAAATCCTCCTTTGAGACATTAACCACCATAGCGGAATTGGCATTAATGGCATCTCTCTTATAGTTACTCATACCATTTACCACCATATATCCCTCTTCTGAGGAGGAATTCACCACATAGCCCCCCGGACACATACAGAAGGAATAGATGCTTCGTCCATTACTTGCATGATGGGTAAGCTTATAATCCGCTGCCGGAAGCTTCTTATAGGCATCCCCATACTGACTTTTATTGATTATTTCCTGAGGATGCTCGATTCTTAATCCAATGGCAAAATTCTTTTGTTCCATAGGAATATTGCGTTTATACATCATCTCAAAACTGTCTCTTGCGCTATGTCCCAAGGCAAGCACACAGATAGAACAATCGATACGTGTTGTATCATTAACAAGGACTCCTTTTAGTTTTCCCTCTTCTATGATGAGATCTGTCATCTTACTGTTAAAATGCACCTCTCCACCCCAGGCAATGATCTGCTGTCTCATGGAACGGACTACGTCGATTAGCCTGTCAGTACCAATATGGGGTTTGTTCATATATAGGATTTCCTGTGGAGCCCCGTGATTTACAAAGGTCTCGTAGATTAGGCGGTTTCGACCGGATGGATCCTTTACAACCGTATTTAACTTCCCATCAGAGAAAGTTCCTGCTCCACCCTCCCCAAACTGTACATTGGATTCAGGTTTTAACTGCCTGGTTTTCCAATACTCATTCACATCAGCTACTCTGGTATCAACATCCGCCCCACGTTCCAATATTATTGGTCTAAAGCCATCCTTGGCAAGCATATAGGCACAAAACAGCCCCGCAGGTCCTGTACCAACTACGATAGGCCGATGCTTAGGGGTAAGGGCTCCGTTTGGTGTAAAGGAATATTTCTTATCGCTTGCTAAGGTAATGTTTTGATTCCGGTTTCGTTTTAGAATCTGTTCTTCCTTTGGCACCGAAACATCTATGGTATAGATATATTTAATCTCTGACTTCTTTCTGGCATCTATGGACTTTTTTCGGATACTAAGTTCCTCAATTCTTGCCTCTTCGATGCGTAACAGTCTGGCTGCTTCTTTTCTAAGCTGTTTTCCTTCCTTACCTTCTTCGACTTTATCTATGCTGATTTTTAATTGCGCAATTCTTATCATGTCAATTCCTTTCTAGACAGTGGCTTCCTGCCACATAACCGGTAGACCAGGCCCATTGAAGATTGTAGCCTCCGCAGGTACCTTCTACATCCAGTAATTCTCCCGTCAAATAGATACCCTTATTTTTTATGCTCTCCAGTGTTAATGGACTTACCTCTGAAGCATCTACTCCCCCAGCGCAAACCTGGGCCTGTTCAAATCCATTGGCACAAGAGATTGGCACTCTAAAGTTCTTGATTAAATCAGCCAGAGCATTTAGTCTATGCCGATCAATCCTACCGACATTCTCAGTTTCTTTCATTCCTGCCTGTTTCACAAGTAAAAATGCAAGTTTATAAGGAAATAGACCAATTAAATACTCCTGAGCTGTCTTTTCAGGGTGAGCTAGCTGTCTTTTTAGTAGTAACGTAATAGTTTCCTCCCTTGTATAATCCGGTAAAAGGTCTAACAAAACCTCCACCTTCTTTCCCTGGTTTAACGCCTTCGTAGCATAGCGACTAATCTGAAACACTGGTATGCCGGAGATTCCATAGTCTGTAATCTGTAATTCTCCAACCTCAGAAGTCAAGGGCTTTTCCTTTATTACTACCGTTACTTTAGAATTAATACGAATTCCTGAAATCTGTTTAAATAGTTTAAGTGGTGAACGTAAAGCAACCAGTGCTTCTGTCACCGGTACAATCTTATGGCCTAAGCTCTTAGCTAAGTCATATCCACTTCCATCTGACCCAAGCTTACTGCCTGCCTTTCCTCCTGTTGCCAGAATGACTGCTTTGGACTCATAAGAGGACTGATCTGTAATAACCATATATCCATGGCTTTTTTTCTGTATCTTTGTGACACTCTCCGAAAGATGAATGTCCACCATAAGCCTTCTTAACTCCATAGTTAGAACTTCGACAATAGCAGCTGCCTGCATGGAAGCCGGATAGAGATAACCGTTTTTCTCCTTTGGTTCAACTCCCAGTTCTCTAAAAAAAGAAATGGTATCCTTCACAGAAAACTGCTCAAGGATAGGAGTAATTACTTCTGGTGTATCGGAACGATACACTGACTCATCATAATAGGTATTGGAATAATTGCACTTTCCATTTCCTGTAGCCAGTATCTTTTTCCCCAGTTTTTCTTTTTTATCTAAAAGCAGAACAGAGAGACCTCTTCTGGCAGCTACAATGGCCGCAACCATACCAGAGGCTCCTCCTCCTACAACTATAACATCTGTATTCAAACAATTTCCTCCTAATCGTTCTCATTATCATCATAATATCTATTTTAAATACCCTTGTCAACGATAAAGCGACAATAGAAAAAGCCATCTTTCTTGAAGGGTGGGTTTCCCAGATATCAATCTGATGAAACATCTCTTAGAAAGATAGCTTATCATTAACTGGTATAGCTTTCTAATAATCCGTATAACTGATCTAAATCGTCTAAATAGACTCCATTTCTAACCTCTTTCTGCTCCTCTTCTGTTAAGTCTGAGAACAGAATTCCCGTCTGGTCTACAAGAGTCTTCTTGTCGTTCGTATAAACTACCACATATCCGCCGTATTCTGTCAGAAAGTATGCATAGTGTTCTTTGTTGTCATAAATCTTACGGACTGTAATGGATGCCTGTGAGAAAGAAGACAGGGTAATGTTGACTAACCCTTTCGTTAACTCTTCCTGTGGAGGCTCTTTCATGTATTGTAGTAATTTGTCTTGTAGTTCAACACGAGTCAAACCTATATATTCTGGTGGGATGGTTGATTCTTTGTCACTATAAATGGCATCCGCAATATCATAGCTTTCCTCAACATAAACAGTTTTGCTGTCTGTTCTTACTACAGCACCCTTGTTGGCATCTACCACCATAGTATTATCTATATCAGTTTCATTATTGCCTAAATTCTGAATCTGAGCCTGTGTATTACCATTTTTCTGGCTACTAATCTTAGAGCTTTCAAAACTGAGGTAATATACCATTGAAAATAGGATTACTAATAAGCTAAATCCGGTAATTGACCAATAAACCTTTTTCATAGAAGGTCACACTCCTTTGGTCAAAGTATTACCATATATTCTCAATTTATACAGCTTTTTCTTTATAAAAGATGGAGTTTCTTTGCTACTCGAACTAGTAACGTACCTTTTGGCATTGCAACAAGTTCCTTTTCTGTAACTCCCTTAAATAGAATCAAACATGCAAAATAAGTTGGTACTGCAACTAAGAGCGCTAAAATCGTTGCAATTGCATTACTATGAAGTACCGCTACTGATATTTTATATCCCAGATATGCAACTCCCCCCATAACCCCTGCACTTAATAATGGCATAACAAAGGTTCGAAAGATTTCCTGTCTATAGTCTAGATTTCTACCTATCTGATACCAGTTTAAGATACAGATCACAATCGGGAACGTAACATTGCTAATCATAAGACCATATACTCCAAGGTCCGTAAATTGGAGTAAAAATGCAAGTATTCCTACATGTATCACCAAAGCGATAGCGGAGTGAATGACAGGCATTCTCATTAAATTAATTGCCTGTAAGATAGAGTTGGTCATCGTGGATAATGCAAAGAATAAGATGCCTATGGAACCAAATAGCATCAAGTTTTTCTCTATCTCAGTACATTCACCAAACAATAGAGAAAAGATTGGTGCCCCAAGGACTGAAAGTCCAATGGCAGATGGGATGGCAATCAGCATATTAAACTTAATGGCAGTATGCACACTTCTTCTTACACCTTGATGATTACCAACTGAGATAGCACTTACTATACCCGGAATTACAGCAGTACCTAAAGCTGCAGAAATAGAAATAGGTACATTGGTAAGAAGTACGTATTTTTGATAATATCCACTCCATATAGTACTCTGCTGGGATGCAACTCCCTTATTGGTTAAAATCTGCTTAAATATAATATCGTCAACAGAATTGTTTAATTGATAAACACCCTGACTAAGTATAACCGGTACTATGGTCATGAACAGCATAAAATAAATCGTTCCATAGCCTTCCACTTTTCCAGTCCGATCCTTATAGACACGCCTTTTAAAACCAGGATAATACATAGCAAAGGTAAAGGTCAAAAAGATGAGCCCTGTAAGTGCACCAATCAAAGTTCCTAAGGTTCCTCCAGCCGCACCATAGGCTGCCACATCTGAGGCTGCGTCATGTGCTTTCATAAAGAGATAAGCAGCCAGAATACTTACAATTGCATTCATTATCTGCTCCAACACCTGTGAAATAGCAGTTGGAATCATGGTGTTCTTTCCCTGGAAGAACCCTCTAAACACTCCCATCAGAGAAAAGACAAAGATTGTAGGTGCTAACACCTTCAACGGATATGCAATTTCAGGAACCTTATAAATTACTGTCGCTATAAAGTCAGAACCAAAATAAAGTAAACAGGAGAAGGTTAGACCTATTACAAACGCAAATAATAAAGCAGCAATCAGTATTCTATAGGATTTACGATATTGCTTTTTTATATTACGGGCTGCAATCAATTTGGATACAGCTATAGGCAAAGAGTAAGAGGATAAAATTAGGGCTAAGTTATAGATATTAAAAGCGTACCCATAGATTCCATTTCCCTCATTGCCAATAATATTAATCATCGGAATTCGGTATAATAGACCAATCACTCGAACCAGGATAGAGGAAATAGCTAAGATACTACCCTGGACTATGAACCTATTACTTCTCGAATTAGTTGAACTCATAATTAACTCCATTCATTTGTAGTGTTTATTTTACTGTATTTATTGTATCATAGGAAAAAGTTATTTCAAGTTTTTTCTTCTTTTTGAAAAATAGAGCCTATCGAATGAAGTACTTCTTCTTCACCAGACAGGCTCTT
>JAEYRR010000092.1 GCA_023435505.1 Bacillota bacterium
GTATTTACAAATGATAATCGAATCACGGTTGATCATTGTGAGATAGGTTGGATTGGTGGAAGTATACAGTACTACAAGTACGATAATGGTAACGCTGTACAATTTGGAAATGGTGTAGAATCTGATGGAAGCTACGATGGATTTACCGTGACAAATTGTTATATTTATCAAGTATATGATGCGGGAATCTCTAATCAAGATCCGTCAGAAATACCATCGATAACCGGAAATGAAGGCTTCGCACCATATGATAGGATTCAACAGAACATTACTTATGCACATAATGTGCTTGCCTACTGTGATATGCCAATTGAGATTTTCTTTACTCTGGAGGATGATATAGGTTATGGAAGACATATCATGAAAAATGTCACAATTGATGATATTTTCATGCTATATAGCGGATATGGTTGGGCAAAGCAAAGAGAAGAGGAACGTTCAGGAGTAGCTGCTCTTCAATTTCATGGGTATCCAAATGCTTCTGAGAATTTTGAGATTACCAATAATGTATTGTATCTGAGTACAGGAACACTAATCAATACGGGTGCCAAAATAAAATGGCTCCCGAAATTATCAGGTAACACCTATGTGCAGGTTCAGGGAAGAGGGTTGATTACATGGCCGGAAAATGATAATGATTATCCTAGAAAATACATGTTTTATATAGATACTGCACTTGATATTATGAAGACAAAGATTGGAGATAAGAAGGCAGTAATTGTGCAATAAACTAAATGTATCATACTAGTTCTAATGGGATTTTTCTGCAGAAAATAGGATAATTATAAAACCGATAAGAGCTACCACTGTTCCGAGGAACATCATTTCTGAGACGCCGCTAACATCCAGCATCTTACCACCGGTTATATTCGCAAGGGTTCCGGAGATTCCTATAGTTGCGGCTCCTATCATAGCCTGTCCCTTGTTCTTATCCTCTTCGCCAATAATTGCATTTACATAATATACGGCTGCCGGAGTAAACAAAGCAAATGATAGCATCTGAAAGGCCTGTGAGAAGTGCACTGCCATAACAGTGGGTGCCAACCACATGGTAGCTGATTTTACAAGAAAGAAGAAGCTGGATATCTTAATAAGAGTACCGCACTTAACTTTCTTAACAATCAGGGTGAATGCCGCCATCATAGGTAGCTCCAGAGCAGCTGCGATAGTAAGCGAAAGTCCCATATCGGTACTGTCGCCACCTACATTCTCTATAATATTGATTAGGTAGGAATTAATAAAGCTATGGGAATAGAAAACCATGGTGATACCTATCAGTAAGAAAGTAAACCGCTTATACTTGAAGAAGAAGCCCAGCACACTAGCGGGAGGATTTATTGTAGTAGTATCAGTTGTTATACTATTGTGCTTCACCTCAGATTCTCCGGATATTTTTTTGGGAGCTTTTATTTTAAATATATATGCTGCGATGAATAAAAACACATAGCTTACCAGGAAAAACGGAAGAATAATTGCAGGACTAAATCTCCCTATGGCATGACCCAGTAAAAAAGAGACAGCAGCAAATGCAATTGAGCCGGTTCCTCTGGCTAAACCAAAATTAAAAGGATATCCGTTATTTATATACTCTAAGGCAATAGAATTCAACAAGGGATTTATAGTGATTTGGAGCGTATTAATAATTACAAAGATGGATGCTATAATAATGAATGAATTATTCCAGATATTAAAAATCACACTTATGGCAAACACGATAAGCATAATAGTCAGTATAATATATCTTACAGTCTTTTTCTTTGATTTGTCTGCAAAGGCAGAGACCACGGGCTGTAATATAATCGATAAAATTGAGGACAAAGAAAGAACAATACCTATCTGAGTATTGTTAAAATTCTTATACTGTAAAAATACAGCGGCAAAGCTATAGATTATACATTGACTAATCCAATAAGAGCTTTGCAAAAATGCGTATTTAATTGTTAGCTGTCGGTATGTCTTCTCCATATTTACACCTGGGTATTATGATAAGTATTAGAAACGAAAGGCAGTATATTTATATCTACCAATACTAGTAGATTATAAAACTATATGGTAATTTTCTCAAGTAAATAAATTGGAAAGTTCAACTAAAAATTATTAAATCGAGTAGGAGGCGGTTAGTCACCGCCTCCTACTCGATTATTCATCCTAGTCTAAATACAGATAATATAGACCAATTGTATACGCGGGGGGCATTTACAAACGGTTATATAGGACCTCCGGAATATATGAATAATCGAACTACCTTCTTAATTCATATATTCCTGTAAAACTTTGATTACTGCATCATCATAATAACAGGGATAATCATAATTGGTATTCAGAGAATAACTGCCATCAGCAGGAAGAATGCAGGTCGTTTTTGCTTCCGCTAGATTTAAGGTGGCTGCCATATCCTCAGCTCCTTTGAATACAATGATACCACCGCATTGGGTTAAATCAGCAGAAAAAACCCAGGAAATATCGTATTCCTTAAATACCTCCATAATTCCCTTCATATATGAGGTTCTAACTTGTTCCGGCATAGAAAAAGTTGAGATAAATTCAAATTGAAGGTAGCTTCCGCCGGTTTCTTCCGACCAGTCCTCCCATTTGTCATAATATGCCCGCATAGAATTCAAATCATAAACATCTCTTT